>JAQVWT010000041.1 GCA_028709545.1 Bacilli bacterium | reverse complement strand
TTTCAAAATCTTGAGGCCGCAAAGCATTATGGCAGAATCTTAACATATATGGAAACTTGTTATCGAAATGGAATAAATAAGCATCAAGCAATAAAAAGATTGCTTGAAGGCAATCCATTTACCGTAGCTGAATTAATTAACAAAAGTTAATAATTTTCATATGCAATAATTTAAATTTTACAAATCCCGTGAATAGTTACGCCAAATCAACTAATATTTGTCTAAAAAATTATGTTTTTCTTTATTATAGTGATAACTTAAGACTGTATTTAAATTAACATTTTCACTACTCTTAAAAATGTTCTTATCAATATCCTTATATACTTTTCTTAAATCCTTTATTAACTCTTTAATTTCAGCTCTTTTACTATCAGTTTTCTTATTTGCAAAATCACAAGCACAATTAATAAAAGAAAGATTATTATATTTAGCCCACTTTTCTATATCATATTCTTTAACTAAATATAGCGGTCTTATTAACTCCATATTTGGATAATTATCACTTTTTAATTTAGGCATCATTGAGCCATATGTTCCTGCATATAAAATATTTAACATAATTGTTTCAATTACATCATCAAAGTGATGACCTAGTGCTATCTTATTACAACCAAGTTCTCTAGCTTTATTATAAAGATGTCCTCTTCTTTTTCTAGCACATACATAGCAAGGATTTTTTTCATCTTTAATATCATCAAAAATATTAGTCTTAAAGATTTCTATTTCTAAATTAAAATGTTGAGCATTTTTCTTAATTAAATCAATTGCCTTTTTATCATATCCAGGATCCATCACAAAATATTTAAGGTTGAATTTTATTTTATGATGACGATTAATTTCTCTTAATAAAAGCGCAAGCAAAAAAGAATCTTTTCCGCCACTTATACATACTGCTATTTTATCGTTTTCATTAATTAACTGATATTCATCAATTGCATTAATTGTTTTTTTCCAGATTGTTTTCCGGTATGTTTTAAGAATTGATCTAATGTTATTTTTTAACTGATCTGTCATTCTTATTTAGCGCCCATTCCTCCGTCAACACGGTGGATTGTTCCAGTTAAATAAGTAGTTAAATCAGATGCTAGAAATAAAATAGTATTTACAACATCCTCATTACTTGCATATCTTCCAAAAGGAATATCTTCTGCTAAGGCATCTTTTACAGCATCCGGTGCCTCTGGTGCTGATTTTTTCTCAATTTGTCTCATCATATTATTATCAACAGGTCCAGGACATACCACATTAACTCTAACATTATATGGAGCTGACTCTAGCGCTGCTGATTTAGTTATACCAATAAGTGCATGTTTTGATGCAATATAAGGTGCCATTCCCGGACTTCCTATTAATCCAGCAACTGATGCAGTATTGATAATACTTCCTTTTTTATTTTGGTACATAACTGGCAAGACATGTTTAAGCCCAAAGTATGCTCCTTTGATATTAATATTGATAACAAAATCTAAATTCTTTTCTTCAGTATCAATAATATTTGCGACTTCTCCTTCAGTTCCAGCATTATTTAAAAATATATCAATTGTTCCAAACTTTTCAATAGTCTTCTTAACATAATCTTTTACTTCATCTTCATTTCTTACATCAGCTTTAATAAAAAGTGTGCGTGATGAATCTAAATTAAGTCTTTCTTCTAAACTTTTTAATTTATCAGGATTTGTCCCAATAAGAGTTAATCTTGCCCCCTTCTTAGCAAATTCTTCGGCAGCTGTGCCACCTATTCCTCCTGTTGCCCCTGTTATTACGACAACTTTATTTTCAAAATTCATATTTCCTCCTTCTACTTTCATGCAGTAGTGCCTTTCCATCTTTCTAAAACATCACAGTTAGCAGAATATGGCATTGGGTTTGGCAAATCCATCTTTATTAAAAGTGGGATTTTAAACGCATTACCAAATGACACTAATGTTCCTGCTTGCAATGAATTTAACTTTTCAATAATATCTGTTGAGATATTAGGTAACATTTTCTCAATATAATCAAGATCCTTAGGATGAGTCATTTTGTGAACTAAAAAGTTGCTCATCTGCGCGATAACAGTTTCACTGATATCAACTGGTCTTTGACTTATTAAATTAATTAATACTCCATATTTCCTTCCTTCTTTCGCGATGCGTTCAAATATATTATAACCTAGTAAAAACTGGTCATTATCTTTAACTACATATCTATGGGCTTCTTCTATAATTAAATGAAATGGAATAGATGCCCGCACTTTTCTAGTTTTTGCAAAATCAAATATCATTTTACTTATTATTTTAACAATTACTTTAGCAAGTAAATCATCAATATCTTCTAAATTAATATTAATAATTTGACTTCTTTTATTATTCATAACAATTAAACTAGAAATATATGTTTCTAAATTAATATATTTATCTACTTCAAAATATTTTCGGTTTTTACTATTAATTAGTGAGCTTAGTCTTACCTTTAGAATAATCGATGAACTTTCCATAATAGTGTTATTTAGAAACCCCTCACCTATTAAAGTAAAATTTAAAGCTTTTTCAATATCAAATAAATTATAAAACGGCTCAAGTGGATCATCTATACTAGATTCGATAGTTTCATCTAAATGCTTGGCAATATATTCATTAATTAGCACTGACTCACCAAATTCACCTTTAGAATCGATTTTAAAACATTCTGAAAATCTTCTTGTATAACCAATTCCTTGAATCTCAGCGTTCATATTAAAAGCTGGAGTTTGACAAGAAGCGATAATTGTAAAAATATCATTTTTCTTTCCACTAGAGCTTTTATTACTAAATAAAATAGCTTGGATAGCATGAGCAATTAAATGGTTTTTTAATTTTTCTGTCTCAGAATCATTTTTACTAAATAATTTTGCTAGTTTCATTGTTCTTTCAATAATCGTAAGCTGCGAATGATTCTCAGCATTAAGCAGAAGCGCTATATCATCATTTGTAAGTAAGAACACTGGAATCTGAAGAAGCATATCTGACTTATCAACTGGATTAGTTGTTAAAAACTTATATTGATAATTAGGATTAATTTTATTTATATCTTTAAAAGCACTTTTATATTCTCCATAAGCATCAAATATAAACATATTAGCATTATAAGATAAGAAATTATTATTTAAATAAATATTTTGCATAATTCTTGAAACAGAACAAGATTTACCAGATCCTGAATTACCAAAGATAGCTAGATGATTAGAAAATAAATCATTAATATTACCAAAGATATTTCTTTCGTTATAAGTTGGACTTTTACCAATATAAATACTTTCTAATTGGTTTTTTCCCATAATTATATCAAGTTCTGATTCGTTTATTACTCTTATCTTAGAAGATAAAGCGGGTTTTTTAATAGTACCAGCAATAAACCTAGCTCCGGCAAACTCACCTAATAGCTGAATTTTAACTGTATCTTCATCAATATTTTTAACCTCACCTAATAGTCGGTCCTCGGCATTTTCAAAAACAACATGAAGATTCATTAGATTTGCTATAACATTTCCATATTTATTAATTTCTACTACGGCATTATTATCACTTATAAATTTAATTTTTCCAAACATTCTAACCAGACCTTCTTTACTATAAAAATTATAGCATATTTAATCAACTTTTTAAATAGTAAGTTTAAGATTATTTCTTTATTTGGTGTTCCAAAAAGTTGCAATATTAAAAAAAAGAATTATTTTATAACTCTTCTTTTAGACCAAATTTTTAAGCAATATTTCTTTAACTTTAACTGGATTGGCTTTACCTTTAGTTTCTTTCATAACTTGACCTACAAAGTAGTCAAACATATTAGTTTTACCAGCTTTATATCCCTCTACTTGAGTTTTATTATTATTAAGGATTGTAGTTATGATTTTGTTTAACTCATCATCATTATCAAGTTGCTTCATCCCATATTTTTTTATTAATACTTCTGGTTCATCTTCGTCTTCTAAAACTTTGAAAAATAATTCTTTAGCTTGTTTTGAACTTATTTCTCCTTTATTAAGAGGTTCTATAATTTTAAATAGTCTTTGTGGTGTTAAATAAAACTCATTAATTTCTAAATTATATTTATTTAAATATCCCATTATTTGACTAGTTATCCAGTTAGCAGCTTCCTTAGGATCAATACCTAAATTTAAACATTCTTCAAAATAATCACTATTTTCTTTAGTTTTAATAATTACTCCAGCATCATAAGCTGGTAAATTATATTTTTCAATATATAATTTTTTTCTCTCGAGAGGAAGCATTGGTATTTCCTTTTTTATTTCATCAAGCCATTTTTTATCTATTTTTATTTTAGGAATATTAGGATCAACATAATATTTATAGTCAACACTTTCAACTTTTTCTCTCATTCTAACAGTTGATAGAGTTTCATCATCCCATCTTCGTGTTTCTTGAATTATTTCATCTTGGCATCCTGATTCAATTAATTTAGTTTGTCGATCAATTTCATATAAAATTGCTGCATGAACATTACTAAATGAGTTAACGTTTTTAACCTCAACCTTAGTACCTAAAACATTAGATCCTTCTTCCATTAAAGAAACGTTAACATCACATCTAATTTGACCTTTTTTAGTATCAGCATCAGATGCACCAGTATATTTATAAATGTTTCTTAGATGCTCTAAGAACGCAACTGCGGTATCTGGTGAGTATATACAAGGGTCAGTTACTATTTCAAGAAGTGGAACACCAGCACGGTTATAATCAATTAGTGAGTAGTCAAAGTAGTGGTCAAGTGATGCAGTATCTTCTTCTAAATGAATATCATGAATAGTAATTGGAATAAGCTCATCACCTACTTCAACTTCTATTTTACCGTTAACACCAATTGGTGATGTATTTTGAGTTATTTGATAACCTTTAGGTAAATCAGGATAAAAATAATTTTTACGATCAAAAATCAAAACTTCGGGAATAGTGCAGTTTAAGCACATCGCCATTTTAATTGAGTTTTTAACAGCTTCTTTATTAAGAAGTGGCAGAGTTCCAGGAAATGCCATATCAACAGGACCTACTACACGGTTAGGTAGATCATTATATTCGTTTTTTGATTTAGAAAATACTTTAGAGATTGTTTTAAGCTCGCAGTGCATTTCTAAACCAATGACAACTTTTAAAGCCATTATTTACCTCCTTTTATAGTTTGGTTTTTAAAACTTAGTGTTTCTTCAATACTATAAGCTATATTAAGAAGATTCTCATCATCTTTAATATCACTTGTAATATTAATACCAACGGGCATATTATTGACAAAGCCACTAGGAATTGTAATTGATGGAAACCCTCCAAAGTTAGCGATAGCTAAATATTGTTCAGTTTTTAAATAATCTGGTAATTTTTCATTTAATCTCGGAGCTGGTGATAAACTAGCAGGAAGAACCATCCCATCATAATTTTTAAATAAATCACTTATTTTACTTGTGATCATCTTTCTAACTCTAGCAGAGTTAAAGAGATATTTTTCAATGTTTTCTGCTCTTAAAACATATGAGCCAATTATAAATCTTCTTTTAATTAAAGGCGAAAAGCCATTAGTACGATGATCAAACATCATCTCTTCTGCTGTTTTCCCTTTACCCCGAGGCCCAAAGATTAACCCAGTTAAATTAGCCATATTACTTGTTGCCTCAGCTGATGCAATTGTAAAATAAGCAGGATATATCGCATCAAGTAAATCTTTATCAATACTTATTTCTTCAACTGTAATTCCTAAAGCTCTAATTTTATCTAGATTATCACTAAATAATTTTAAAGTAGAATTTGTCTCTTCTAAAATATCTTGATAATTATTTTCACATATTTCTTTAATATAAAATAATTTCTTATTTTGGACTTTTCCAGTAAGATTGCTTGTTAAATTAATATTAGAACTATCCCAAGAAGTCATGTCATTTTCATCTTTTCCTTTAATAACACCCGCTACTTCGGCTGCATCTTTTACTGAGGTAGTAATTACCCCTACATGATCAAGTGATGATGCAAAAGGAAATAATCCATATCTAGAAATCATCCCATAAGTTGGTTTATAACCAACAACTCCGCAGTATGATGCTGGTTTTCTAATTGAATCTCCAGTATCACTGCCAAGAGCAAAAGGCACAATGCCAGATGCAACAGCGGCACACGATCCAGATGATGATCCCCCAGTTATTCTTTCATTATCCCAAGGATTCTTAACTGCTCCGGTATGACCAGTAGTCCCACTGCCACCCATGCCAAGCTCATCCATAACAGTTTTGCCAATATTAACAGCTCCAGCATCTTTTAGTTTTTGTATAACAGTTGCATCAAAAAAGGGAATATAGTCTTTAAGTGATGCCGATGAGGCAGTTGAAAGAATACCTTTAGTTGAAAAGTTATCTTTTGATACATATGGGATTCCTGATAAAATAGCGGCATTATTTTCTGTCTTAGCATCTTCAATAATAGTCACGAAAGCATCTAACTTATCATTTTTAGCTTTAGCAAGACTTTCTTTAATTAAATCATCACCACTAGAGAGTTTTTTTCTTAAATCATCAAGCATTATCCCACCACCTTTGGTACTTCTATTTCTCTATTTTGAGTATTTTTAGCGTTTGCTAAAAGAAGATTAACATCTGTTCCTTCTTCAGAACTATCATCTTCTCTTAAACTTGTTTCATATAAATCAAACGGATGAGTTTGAATTTCATAATCCATTATATTTTTAATATGACTTATATTATCCATTTTCGATTTTAAAAATTCAAGTTCATCTAAAACAATTTCTACCTCATCATCACTTACCGCAAAAAGTAAGGTTGATGCCAAATTATTTATTTTCTCTTTTGTAAATTCTTTAGTCATTACTTTTCTCCTTTATAATCGATATCCCTAGTTCATCAAGCTGATTTATATCTACCTCAGTTGGCGCATCACTCATAAGGTCAGCAGCCGACTGAGTTTTAGGAAACGCAATAACATCTTTGATATTATCTGTTTTTGAAAGAAGCATAACGATACGGTCAAGTCCAAAAGCTATCCCACCATGTGGTGGTGTTCCATATTTTAAGGCATCAATAAAGAAACCAAATTTAAGTTTTGCCTCTACATCTGAAATTCCTAAAGCTTTAAATACTTCTCCTTGCATTATCTCATCATGGATTCTAATCGATCCGCCACCTATTTCATAACCATTTAAAACCATATCATATGATACAGATAAACACTCACTAGGATTCTTTAGTTTATCAAGAGATTCTGGCATCGTGAAAGGATGATGAGTTGCAACATATCTTTTTTCAGTTTCAGAATATTCAAACATTGGAAAATCAGTTACGAATAGAAAATTATATTTATCTTCGGGAATTAAGTTAAAATCTTCAGCAATTTTTAATCTTAATGCTCCAAGAGATGCATAAACAACTTTAGGATTACCACAGACAATTAAAACTAAATCTCCATTTTGGACATTAAATTTATTTTTAATTTCTGTTTGAATACTTTCTTCTAAGTTCTTCGCAATTACTCCGCTAAACTGATCATTATCATATTTAAGCCATGCTAAACCTTTAGCTCCATATATTTTGACAAATTCAGTTAAACGATCAATTTCATTACGGGAATAAATATTGTCTTTAACAATTAAACATTTAGCAATTCCCCCGTCTTTAATAGCAGATGAAAAAACATTCATTGAAGTATTTCTTAACTCTTCAGTTAAATCATTTAATAGAAGTTCAAACCTAGTATCTGGTTTATCCGTTCCATAATTTTCCATTGCATCAAAATATGTTAAACGCGGAAAATCATAATCAATATTTAGATTAGTACTTTCTTTAACTACATGTTTAATTAAAGCCTCAGACATATTTAAAATATCTTCTTCTTCAATAAAACTCATCTCTATATCAACCTGAGTAAACTCTGGCTGGCGATCCGCTCTTAAATCTTCATCTCGAAAACATTTAGCGATTTGATAATATTTCTCAAATCCAGAAACCATTAAAACTTGTTTAAATAATTGAGGACTTTGAGGAAGAGCAAAAAATGATCCTTTTTTTATTCGTGATGGAACTAAATAATCTCTAGCTCCTTCTGGTGTACTCTTACATAAAATAGGCGTTTCAAAATCTATAAACCCATTATTATCTAAAAATGATCTAAAGGCTTTATTGATGCTATGACGCATAACCATTATATTTTTAAGTTTATCGCGTCTTAAATCTAAATAACGATATTTAAGGGCGATTTGCTCATTTATTTCTTTATCATCATAAATATTAAATGGTAGAGTATCACTTTCATTTAATATTACTAAATTACTAGCAATTAGCTCTATTTCCCCAGTTGAAATATTGGGATTAATTTCACTGTCACTTCTTTTTTGTAAAGTACCAGTAACTTTAATACAATATTCATTTTTTATGTTTTCAGCTAGTTTAAAATCATCTTTTAAAAATTCTCTATTAAAGACGACCTGAATAATTCCTGATAAATCTCTTAAATCAACAAAAATTACTCCGCCCATATCTCTTCTTTTATTAACCCAGCCATAGACAGTAATTTCTTTATTTATATCATCTATTGTTAATTTTCCATTATTAATTGTTTTCATATTTTCCTCTTTCTAAAATTCGCAGTGCCCTGGTGTTCTTGGGAAAGGAATCACATCTCTAATATTATCAACACCTGTTAAATATATTAGTAATCTTTCAAATCCCATACCAAAGCCACTGTGAATAACGCTTCCATATTTTCTTAAATCTAAATACCATTCTAAACTTTTATCATCAATTCCAAGTTCTTTCATTCGGGCTACTAGCTTATCATAGTCTTCTTCTCTTTGTGAGCCACCAACTAACTCTCCTGCCCCAGGAACAATTAAATCAACTGCAGCCACAGTTTTATTATCATCATTTTGTTTCATATAAAAGGCTTTAATATCTTTTGGCCAATCGGTGATAAATACCGGACCATTAAAATAATCAGTAATATATTTTTCATGTTCTTTAGCTAAATCTTCATCATGCCTCGGCATAAATTCCCACTTAGTATCAGATTTTAATAATATATCAACTACTTCTTGATGAGTGATTCTTTTAAAATGACTACTTATTAAATTATTTAGTTTATCTATAATTCCTTTTTCAACAAAGTTATTAAATAAAGCCATTTCATCAGGACATTTATCTAATACATATTTAATAATATACTTTAGCATATCTTCAATTATATCCATATTACCAGATAAATTACAAAAAGCTATTTCTGGTTCAATCATCCAAAACTCACTTGCATGGGTTTTAGTATTAGAATTTTCAGCTCTAAAAGTTGGACCAAAGGTATAAACTTTTTTATAAGCAAAAGCAAAGGTTTCAGCCTCTAGTTGTCCAGACACTGTAAGCCCTGCTTTCTTTCCAAAGAAATCTTCACTATAATCTACTGATTTTTTTAAATTATCTAAATCAAAAGCAGTAACTTTAAACATATCTCCTGCTCCTTCGGCATCACTTGCCGTAATAATAGGGGAATGAAAATAGATAAACCCATTTTTTTGAAAATATTCATGGATTGCAAAAGCCGAGACACTCCTTACTCTAAATATTGCATTATATAAATTAGTTCTTGGTCTTAAATGGGCAACTGTTCTTAAATATTCTTTAGTATGTCTCTTAGGTTGAATTGGATATTCATCACTACAAGCACCTAGGAGTTTAATACTACTAGCTTTAATTTCAAACTCTTGATTACCTTCACTTGCGGTAAGTTTTCCTGCCACTTCAAGAGCGCTTCCAACTAAATATTTTTGTACCTCATTAAACTCTTTTAAATCATCATTATAAACTACTTGAATACTTTTTAAACATGTCCCATCAAATAAATCTATAAAGCCAAGACTAGCTTGTTTACGATGATTTTTAACCCATCCGGAAATGGTTACATCTTGATTAAGATAATCCTTTTGATATAAATCTTTAATATCCATATTACATATTCCCATCTAAATACTCAGTTAAATCATTAATATTAACTTTATTTTCTTCTTTAGTTAGATTATCTTTAACATTAACCTTATTTTCTTTTAAATCCTCATCATTTAAAATAATTAAATACTTAGCATTTAACCGATCTGCTGATTTAAACTGAGCCTTTAATCCTTTATCTAAATAATCAGTTTCGGTTTTAAAACCATTAAGTCTTAGCTCCTGGGCTAAGAACGCTGCGGTTTCTTTTTCGCTGTTTGATACATACATCAAATAAACATCTATTACACTATCTAAATCAAAATTTACCCCAGAATAATCCATTGCCATAACAGTTCGATCATACCCCATAGCAAAGCCAACAGCA
>JAQVWT010000040.1:7742-10369 GCA_028709545.1 Bacilli bacterium | reverse complement strand
TTTTGTAACTCCTATTATAGATAATCTTACTGATAGACTTTGATCTTTTATTGAGTCATCAATCCAGATGGTTTCATCTTCTCCACTTAACCACATTCTAAAGTTATAGATATGACTTTCTTCGCCATTAAATGAATTTGAAAGGAGTGTATAGTTATTTTTATAACCAGTTAATGCTGGTTGTGGTTCTTCGGTAAGTTCACTAAGTAGTACTCTTTTATTTGATTTTAAACCATCTAAATCTATTTTTATATAATCTTTGTTTGTAATGGTTGAAGATTGTTCAACTGACATTATTATTTGATATTCAACATATGTACTACAGTTATTTTTGACAGTAAAACGATATGGAAGTTGAGTAGATCCTTCGGTATCTGTCATAGGATAACTAGTTAAAGATAAAGCATCTGTATTACCTGTTATTGATATATTAATACAATCTAAAGTACTTATCATATTATTACTTGTTTGCGTTGCACTTTTTCTAAATATTGCATAAGTAGCACTAAAAATAACAGCTAATATAGCTATTATTCCAATAGTTAAATATATTTTATATTGTTTAGCAGTTGTTTTCATATATCTTCTACTTTCTCTATTAAATTTTAACATAAAAAAAGACTGATTTCAATCAATCGATTTATTTTATTAAAATGGAAAATTCATTTTACCACTCGACATTTTTTTCATCATATCTTTCATATTATCAAATTGTTTTAATAAACGGTTTACTTCGGCAACATCTCTACCACTACCTTTAGCAATTCTTTGCTTTCTAGTCATTTTGAGTATTTCTGGATGTCTTCTCTCATAGGGAGTCATCGATAAAATAATTGCCTCAACGTGAGCAAGTTCTTTTTCATCTATTTTAATATCTCCAAGTCCAGCTTTTCTTGCTCCTGGTAGCATCTTTAAAATGTTTTCTAGTGGTCCAAGTTTCTTCATTTGTTTCATAGTTAGTAAAAAGTCTTCTAAGTCAAACTTTCCTTTTTTCATTTTTTTAGCTAAATCTTCAGCTTCATTTTCATCTATTACTGAGGCAGCTTTTTCGGCAATTGATAAAATATCACCCATATCAAGTATTCGTTCTGCCATTCTTTCTGGATAAAATTCTGATATACCGTCTAATTTCTCAGAATCACCCACAAATTTAATTGGAACATCAGTTAAGTGTCTAACTGATAGGGCAACACCACCTTTAGTGTTTCCATCCATTTTAGTTAAAATTGCTCCTGTTAGTTTTAATTTATCATTAAAACCCTTTATTACGTTAATTGCATCTTGCCCCATCATCGCATCAATTACAAGTAGAATTTCATGAGGTGTAGCAATATTACTTATGTCTGTTAGTTCATTCATTAGTTCTTCATCAATATGTAGTCTTCCGGCTGTATCTATTATTATATAATCATGTTTGTTTTCTTTAGCAAATTCTAGGGCGTCTTTAACGATATCCTTAGGGTTTTCTTTTCCTTTAGTAAAAACTGGAATATCAAGACTTTTTCCTATCTCACATAACTGTTCAATTGCCGCAGGACGATATATATCACAGGCAACTAACAGAGGTTTTTTACTATGTTTTTTGCGAGTCAGATTTGCAATTTTTCCGCAAGTTGTTGTCTTACCAGATCCTTGCAGTCCGACTAGCATAATAATGGTTGGGTTTTTATCCGTAATTAATGGAACATAATCATTTCCTAAAAGAGTTATAAGCTCATCTTTAACAAGCTTAATAAAAACTTCTTCTGGTTTTAATGTTTTAGATACATCAAGACCTAGTGCTTTTTCTTTCACATTTTTTGTAAACTGTTTAACTACTTCATAATTAACGTCTGCTTCTAAAAGGGCGATTCTAATTTCTTTTATGGCATCACTAATATTTTCTTCAGTAATTCTGCCCATGCCTTTAATATTTTTTATAGCATTACTAATTCTGTCTCCCATGTATTCAAACATTTTCTTATCACCTAGGTTCTATTATAAAACAAAAACAAACCAAACACAATAAGTGCTTGTTTTGTTTTATAGTTATGATTTATTGTTTTTTGTTTTTAAATAATCGATAACAAGATAAGCAGTGATTGTTCCATCACTTGTTGCAGTGGTTAGTTGTCTAACATTTTTTGTGCGGCAATCTCCAGCAACAAATATCCCATCTATGTTGGTTGTACAATCATCACTAATGATATAATTACAGTCGTTTTTTACAAGTAAATTATCAACTAGTTCAGTTTCTGCATCCATCCCAATTGATTCAAATAAACCATCAATTTTTAAGTTTTTGGTAATCCCAGATGATTTTATATCAATTGTTTCTAAATGTTTTTCTCCATTGATTTTTTCAACTGTTGTATTGTACATTATTTCAACATTAGTTTTTTTAAGAAGCTCATCTGCTCTTGCTTTTTCACTTTTAAGCTCACTTCCCCGGTAGATTAAATAAACTTTTTTAGCAATATCAGCTAGGTATATTGCATTTGATACTGCAGTATTAGCCCCGCCTACTACTGCAACTTCTTTATCTTTATAAAAAGCTCCGTCACAGGCAGTACAAAAGTGAACACCATTACCAATATATTTTTCCTCAGCATCAAGCCCAAGTTTTCGATATTTAGAACCACTAGCAA
>JAQVWT010000040.1:6336-7642 GCA_028709545.1 Bacilli bacterium | reverse complement strand
CCTACTACTGCAACTTCTTTATCTTTATAAAAAGCTCCGTCACAGGCAGTACAAAAGTGAACACCATTACCAATATATTTTTCCTCAGCATCAAGCCCAAGTTTTCGATATTTAGAACCACTAGCAATTATAACTGCTTTACAATTATATGAATTATCCTCAGTTACTACTTGTTTTATTTCCCCGTTATGAATGTTGATAACATTTTCAAATTCATACTCGGCTCCAGCATTTATAACTTGTTCATACATTAAGCCCGCTATTTCTGGGCCTGTTATCGTTAAATATCCTGGATAATTATCAACATTGATAGCTGCGGCTATTTGCCCACCAATTGTTTCTCTTTCTAATATTAAAGTTTTAATTCCAGCTCTTGCAAGGTAAAGTCCAGCGGTCATTCCCGCTGGGCCTCCTCCGACAATTATTACGTCATACATATTTATTTTCCTTCTTCAATGAATTTTTTTATATTTGATACATTAGTAATATGAGATATTTTACCTTTTTTTATAACAACTAAAGTTGGTGCTTGTTTAACATCATATTCTTTGGTTAAATCTACATTTTCTTCAGCATCAATATATTCATATTTTATTTTTGCTTTAGTTAGTAATGTTTTAGCTGTAGTACAGTTAGGGCATGTTTTAGTTCCAAACAAATAAATTTTATCTTTTAGAGTTTTGTTTTTTTCTAAAACATCATAACTTTTACGTTGTTTATATTCTTGACTTTTACCATCATTCCAATTTTTTACTGGGCGATAGTAGCCGGTAATACGGCTATATACTTCTGTTTCTTCTCCACATTTTTCGCAAGTCTTTATTTCTCCCTCAAAGTACCCATGGTTCTTACAAACTGAATAAACTGGACTTAAAGTATAATATGGTAATTTATAATTTTCAGCTATTTTTTTAACAAGAGCAGCTGCAGCTTTCCAATCTGGCATTCTTTCTCCTAGGAAAGCATGAAATACTGTTCCTGATGTATATAAAGTTTGAAGCTCATCTTGAATATCAAGTGCAGAAAATATATCTTCAGTAAAACCAACTGGTAAATGTGAACTATTTGTATAAAATGGCACATTAGATTCTGTTGCAGTAATTATATCTGAAAATAATTCTTTATCTTTTTTAGCAAAACGATAAGTTGTTGATTCAGCAGGTGTTGCCTCTAAGTTATATAAATCTCCATACTCTTCTTGATAATCAGATAATTTCTCTCGCATATAATTTAAAACCTCTTTAGTAAACTTTTGAGCAGTTTCATCAGTTAGATCTTTTTTTAACCATTTAGCATTTAAACAAGC
>JAQVWT010000040.1:0-6236 GCA_028709545.1 Bacilli bacterium | reverse complement strand
TGATTACAAAGTGTACTTAAATGTTTAGATGGTGATGAGGTTATTTTTCCTGGTACTCCGCCTAGTCCTTCTTCAATTAACTGTTTTAAACTCCAACCTGCACAATAACCTGTTAACATTGATAAATCATGAATATGAATATCACAATTACGATGACTATCAGCTATTTCTTGATCATAAATCTCTGATAACCAGTAATTAGCAGTTATTGCCCCAGAGTTTCCTAAAATAAGTCCCCCAACTGAATAAGTAACTGTTGAGTTTTCTTTAACTCTCCAGTCAGTAACATTAACATAACTATTAATAACCTCAGCATAATCAAGCATTGTTGATTCGACTGCTCTTTGTTTTTCATGCAGCTTACGATAAAGAATATAAGCTTTAGCAACATCAGTATAACCTGCTTTTGATAATACTGTTTCAACACTATCTTGAATCGTTTCAACATCAATAATATTATCTTTTACTTGACCTGCAAAATCAGCAGTTACTTTTAAAGCTAAAAAGTCTATTACTCCCTCATCATAATTTGTTTCTTCGGCATCAAATGCCCTAGTGATTGCATTTGATATTTTACTTATATCAAAGTTAACAATCTTTCCATTTCTTTTTCTTACTTTATACATCTTTCTTTCCTCCCATTTCTCTTGTATAAATTTATAATCCTCTAACTTTAACATTAGAGTATTTTTCTCTTAATTTATTTTCCATATTTTGTAGTTCTTCTTTAGTAAAACCACTTAATCCTTTAGTTAAAACATTCTCACTATCTATATAATTCTGAAGATAATATTTACTTTTCGGATTAATTAGCTTGCAGATATTTATAATATTATCTAAATTATGATATTCTTTAATAATTGTTGTTCTAAATTCATAATCAATATTTGAGTTTTCAATTAATTTAATCGTATCTTTAATACTATCAAAATTATTTTTTTTAAAACCGGTTAATTGTTCATAATTAGTCATATCACTTTTAATATCCATAGCGATATAATCAATTAAATCATTATCAATTAGCTCTTTTAAAAGAGTATAATTACTACCATTAGTATCAAGCTTTACTTTAAGGCCTATTTTCTTAATCTTTTTAATAAATTCTTTAATATTAGATTGCAGTAGTGGCTCTCCACCAGTAATTACAACTCCATCTAAGATATTTTTTCTTTTTTCTATATAAGCAAGTACTTCTTCTTCAGTAATTGATCCTTTTTTAAAAGGGATTAATGATGAATTATGACAAAACAGGCAATTAAAATTACATCCTTGGGTAAAAACTATACACGATACATAACCTGGATAGTCGGTAACCGATAGCTTTTCTAAGCCAGAAATATTCATTTGATATCCCTACTTCCTACCCTAATTTTTGCACTACCAACATCACTTTTTTGTAAAGTTTTTATTAACTGAGACACTTTAGAAATAATTGTTTTTTCTGGTAAATTTATTTCTAATAAATTTCCACCTCTAAGTAATTTCTGAACTTCCGCTTGTTTTTGATAATCATCTTTAAATAAACTAGCTACTAGACCATATACCTCATCATCAGTAACACCTTTTTTTATTCCGTAAATTGCCTTATCAAGCGCCATTAATTCTCGCCGAACTTCATCTTGTGATGGTTCATAAATTTGAAAATTTAATTTTGCATCCCAAGCAAATTCACTACATTTATTATTTAAAAATTTTAAAATATCAATTATTAATTTAAACTGTTTATCTTCATTTTTTTCTAAAGAAAGAATACATTCTTTTAAACCAACTAAGCCAATTAATAAGCTGCCATTTTTAATAACTTTACGAATTTTTTGGCCAATTTCTAATTTCTCATCATCTAGAATATTACCAGTAAACAAATACTCATAATTTTCTTTGTTTTTATCACCAAGTATTTCAAACGATAATAATAAATTATTTTTAGCAAGTTCTAAAGTTTCTTCTAGTTCTAAATAAAAATTTTTAATATTCTTATCTTGATATTTAAGTCCAAGTCGCCCAATATTTATTGAGGTTTTAGATATAATCATTCTCCCAATAGATGATCTTAAGCCAGAATTTATATTTTCAAATATCCTTGTTCCGTCAGGAAAGTATTCTACTTCTTCAGAGTCTTTATTAAATGAATTTTGAGTAAATGTTAAAATTATGTTTTTACCCAGTACTATATTTTCACTTAGTTCATCTAAGTATATAGATTCATTATTTTTTAATTTAAAGATTATATGTAAATTTTTAAAATCTTTTTCTTTTAATAGATTAAGTACTGCTAAATTAATTAACTGTCCTATTTCTGATTCATTAGACCCTAAACTAACACTATAACTTTTATCAGTATTAAGACTTATAAATATTTTTAATAAAGTACTATATAATTTCTCTTTAGTTTTATTAAGCGCATCAATTCTTGATAATTTAAATATTTCCTCAGTTTGTTTAGAAAGGAGAAATTGCTGATACTTTTCTAAATTAAACTCTAATGCATCTTCTTTATTAATAAGTTCAATTATCTTTTTTAAATTTATATACTCTTTAAAACCACACACTTTAAGATAGTTAGTTAAATATTCAGCAAGTAGTATATGATACTGATTTAGAAACCAACTTTCTAAAATATAATCTAGCTGAGGGATATTAATATAACCACTTATTTCGCTTTGTGTTTTCAAAATATCTATTAGGTGTTTATCAGATACAATATGTTCATTTATATTTAAATGAACATTTGATAATAATCCTAAGGGAAGCGTTTCTAACTGATGAATATAAATATTACCTTCCTCATGCGCTCTTAAATATTTACTATCAATAATATATGACTTAGTAAATTCACTAGCTACTGTTGTTCCGTATTTAATTAAGAGCTCGGTTGGTTTATAGTTATTACTAACTTTAAGTGAGTTGCTTTCTCCTATTTTTTCAATAGCTTTAATAAATTTATGTTGCTGCTTTATAGTAAAAACTTTTCTCGAAGCTGCTCTTTTTTGACGATACTGACTAAATGCATCATATACCTGGGTTTGTTTTTCTGACCTCAAGGTATTTTCAATAATATCTTGAATATCTTCAACGTTAATCGTTTTACGATCGATATAATTCTTTTCAATATATAAAAGAACTTTAGAAAAAACTTGATTAACACTTACCTCATCATATGTTCCATAAACATAATCAAAAGCTTGTTTTATTGCAACTGCAATTTTATAGCTGTTAAAATTAACTCTTTGACCACTTCTTTTAACAACAATAAGATCTTCAAATACATCTTTCTTCATAATCATTACCTCTCAACATCTAACATCTATGTTCTAGTCAAGCATAGCAAAATATATATTTAGTGTCAATGTTTTTTTTACTCTTTTTTAACTATTTTGTTTTTTCTCAAAAAATATTTTTGCTATTTTTTGAGAAAAAAAACATTGATAGTATTCAAAGCGTTATAACCAAAGAAAAAGAGAAATAATTGCTTATTTTCTCTTTTTATATTGTTTGACAATTAGTTAACATTAATTATTACTAAAAGTTAAAAGGTTAAATAAAAATAAAAACCAAATAGTTAAAGTAGCAGTTAATTTAAACCTACTATATTCATAAAGTGCGACTGCTTTATCAGCTGTTGTTACGATTATCCCTTCGATAGACGTTGGTGGGATAAGGGTTAAAGGGAACATATGATTTAAAATTGCGTCTTTTTCTTTTTTATTTAAATTAAAATATGCATCAGCATTGGCAAGGGCAAGTTTTGGATGCATCTTGCCTTTATCAAGTCCAGTTATATTTTTAAAATCTGTGTTTGTAAAAAAGTCATGCAAAAGCGCGGCTCTTGTTGCCGATATATAATCTACGTTTAATTTAGTTGCGATATTATATGTTTTTTTAGCAACTCTTAGGCTATGATCATATCTTGTTAATCCATGATGACTTTCTTTTTTTAATTTTTTATATTTATCATTATTAATAATTTCTTTAGCAATAACATCAAAACTTACAACACCATATTTCATGTGTGCACCTCACTTCAAGACTTCATTATTATATCATACTATAAAAGAAATATGGAAAATCTTTCTACTATTTATATTATACGTGGTATAATTTAAACGGTGAGACAAATGATAACTAAATCTTTAAGTGACTTATCTATAGATATGGATAATTTTCAAGAAAAAATGAAAAATATTGATGATGAGGAAGAAAAATTAGAGGTTAATGCTGAATTCAAGAATATCTTAAAATTATATTTAGCAGGTGCTAATTATCTTATTAAAGAAACGTTTAAAACAGAAATTACTCCTTTTAAAAAAAACAATAGTCAAAATGCTTTATATAGAGGGGACGCAATAAAGATATCTAAAAAAACAAAAGCAGAATTTTTTAAAGAAATAGATAATATAATTAAAAGCAGTATTTATTTATCATTAGAAGATGAAAAAAAGATAATGGTTGATAATGCATTATCTGTATATAAAAACTATTATCAAGATATTTTAGAATAATATTTTATTTTAATTCTTTTAAGCGTCCATAAACTAAATCAAAATTATCTAGAAAGATATTTATTTCTTCGTATTTAGTTAAATAAGAAATACTTATTCTAATAGTTGTAAGTGCTCTTGTTTTATCTTGATATAAATTAAGGACAGCCGCACTTATTTTATTTCCTGAACAAGCTGTATTACTTCCAACATAAATATCATGTTTCTCAAGGGCATGAATAAACGTTTCTGGTTTAATATTCATTAAACTAATATTTAAAATATGCGGAATAGAATATTTCGTTTTATTAATTAATATCTCCGGATATTTTTTTAAATGATCACATATTTTATCATTAAGTTTGGTTATTTTAGCCTCTTTTTTAGTAAGGTCTGTTAGAGCAATCCTTAATGCCTTTGAAAAGGTTACGATTAAAGGCAGTGGTGGTGTCCCTGGTTTATAATCGTTTGATGAGCCATATAAAAGAGGTTTTATCGTTAGGTTTTCTTTTTTATAAAGGAGACCAATTCCTTTAGGACCATATATTTTATGAGAGCTCATTGAAGCTAGATCAACATCACTTAAGTTAATCTGAACTTTACCAAGAGCCTGCGTCATATCAGTATGAAAAATAATATTTGGATTTTCTTTAGTAATTATTTGTTTAATAGTCTTAAGTGGTTGTCTAATACCTGCCTCACTATTAACAGAGCAAATACTAACTAAAATAGTTTCTGGTTTAATAAGCCTTTTTAAATCTTCAAAGTCAATTACTCCATCACTATCATTACTAACATAATCAATAATAAAACCATTTTCAGCAAGATATTTACAAATACCATAAATAGAATCATGTTCTAATTTAGAAACAATTATTCTACTTCCTTTTTTACCACGTGATAAAGCAGTACCTATTAAGGCCATATTATTTGCCTCGGTTGCCCCACTTGTAAATATAACTTCTTTTTCTTTAATAGAAAGAAGATTACATATTTGTTTTAAGGCACTACTGAGTAGTTCTTTAGATTTAATTCCTAAACTATGTAAACTATTGGGGTTTCCAAAATATTCATTTGTTACTTTAATATAACTATCCAGTACTTCTGATAAGACTGGGGTAGTCGCACTATAATCTAAGTAGACCATATTATCACCTTCTTCTTTAGTATAAACTACCTTGCTATAAAAGGCAAAAGAAATAGCCCTTTATTTTAAGATTGTTATCGTATTAATTATTATTTGATATTTATCAAGTCTTTTTTCGACTTTACCATTTATTTTAAGTAAATCTCCTACTTTTATTTGATTTATATAACCTATTCTATTAGAAAATAATATATAATCAAGTTTTCCAGTTTCATCACTTATTTGTAAGAATGCCATGGTATCGTTTTTTTTAGTTTTAATTGTTTTAATCTTTTCAAGTAGTCCAACAGTAGTTATATTTTTATCAAAATAATTACTAATAGCTTTTATTTTTATTTCCTGATATTTACTAGCAGGATGATTGGAAACATAGAAACCATATAATTCTAACTCTTTATTCATAAGTACGTCTTGCGGATACTCATCATGAATTTCTAAAGATGGTTTAGCAACAAGTGATGAATCAAGTCCACTCAGGAGTTCAGCATAAATAATACCACTGCTTATATTATTAATTAAAGTCTTTCTTGTTTCATTAAAAGAATCAAGTGCCCCACCATATATTAAGCATTCTAAAGTTTTAGTATTAACCCCTCTTCCATAAACTCTTG
>JAQVWT010000080.1 GCA_028709545.1 Bacilli bacterium | reverse complement strand
ATACCAAAAGATAAAAAAATCAATAGAACACTTTTGATATGTAGATCCAATTATTATAAACAAAGATAATACGATAATCGGTGGACATCAAAGAGCAACAGTAATGAAAGATTAGTTATTAAATTTTATGTTGTAAAAAAAGGAAATATATGGTAACTTATATAATATAGAAAGAGTAATATAGTGAAAAAAGTAATTAAAGTATTTTCGTTTATGCTTATGACATTTTTATTCTTTGGTGTTATAAATGTAAACGCAACAGAGTATGAAGACAATTTAATAAAAAGAATAGCACCGGATGGTGAGAACGCAATACTTAAAACGGTAAAACCAACAAGTCGAGATGAGTCAGATATGATGTTGACTAGTTTATTTGATAAACTTATTAGCGAACCAGGTTATCTTGTTAGTGGATATTGTGAAGAAGAAGATCTTACAAATTGTACAGTTAGTATTTCTGATGTGCGTGAAGGTGGTACCTTTTCACAATCATATAATATCAGAGTAACTTATGATGAGCCAAGTAATCTTTCGGTTATTGATGATTATAAAAGTAAAATAAAAGCATTTAATCCAAGTGATCTTAGTACATATTATCATGTCGAAGATTTAGGATTAATTAATTATTATATGACTAGTGTTAAATCCGAATTATGGAATCCAAGTGCGGGAGCTAGAGCATTAAAATATTCAAATGAAATTATTAAATTAACTAATGGTAGCAATGTATCTTTTTCACTAGATGTTAGAGCTGGAGATCAAGCTCCAGTATATATGCATGAATCTGCATTTGGTGGTATGAATATTTATTATAATGATTATTGTTATGGAACAACTCAACAAGGAGTACATTTAAGAAGGGTTTTATATATTCCTGAAAATATAGAAGACACTGCTGAAGCATATATGGCTGCTGCTAAAGCGAGAATAGATGAATATTTAGGAACTGGCAATGGTATTACTATTACTTATGGGGGATTATTATCAACATTAGTAGAAGTAACTGAAGAATATGGAACTTTTTACTATACAGATTCAACTGTCGATACTGAAGCTACTGATGGAAATTATTATATTTTTACAATAAAAGGTAAAGAATATAGATTTTATATAATGAAAGGAACTGCTGAACAATTAACTCCACCAACATATTTTGGAAGTGAACTTGCAACCAATATTAGAATTACTTCTGATAGTTCTGCTATTCCATTAGATTCATTATTAATAGTTCGTTCAGTTAAAAATAATGATATAAAAACGGTATTAGGCTCTGATGATTATAAAGCATTTGATATTAAATTACATTCTAGTAGTAAAGATGCATATATTGAAATATTAGATAATGGTAAATTTTTAGTGAAAATACCAGTACCAAAAGAATATGAAGGAAAAGAGCTATTTATATATTATATTAATTCAGATAATAAAACCGAAAAACATAATGTTACTATTAAAGATGGATTTGCTTCATTTGAAACTAATCACTTTAGTACCTATATTTTAACTCCATTAAGTAGTGTCGTAGATATAGAAAATCCTCAAACAGGAGATAATCTATTCTTATATATAACTCTTGGAACAATGTCTTTAATAGGAATAGTTGGATTTGGATTATTAACAAAAAAAAAGAAGATATTTAATTAAATGTATTAAAAAGAACTAGAAAAAAGTCTAGTTCTTTTATTTAAATAAATTAAAATTATTTTTATTTTAAATATGTTAAAATAATTTAAGGAGGATCAAATAATGGCAAAAACAGAATGGTATGAGGGAAAAGTTGGAGTTGCTGAGCATTTAGTATATTTAGATAGTAAAGCAAATGAATTAGAGAAACTAATAAATAAAGAAAAAATAATGATTATTAGGGGAGCTGGTGGAAAAAAATGTCCCTTAGGAGGAAGAGCAAAAATTAATGATATTGTTTATTTTGTAGAAACTGGCGGTAATATGATGGTTACTCATAAAGGAGTAATATCAAATGTAGTTGAAAGTTACAAAATGACTCCGCAAGAATCTGTAGAATTTATCGAAAGATATGAAAAAGAACTGAACTTATCAAAAGATCAATATGATAGGTGGAGTGTAAAAAAATGTCTTGCTGTTTATGAAATTGCTAGTATTGAAGCAATAATACCTTTTAGATATAACAGGAAGAATAATATGGATGATTGGATTATTACAGATGATATAAATAAATTGAAATAAAGATGGTTTTTAGCATATTTTCTTTTCTTTTAAATATTTTTCAAATACGGGTAATCCGTATTCTTTATTGTTAATTAGGAAACACATTTAAATGTGCTAAAGCTATTTTCATTGTAAATAGTAAATCATTGTTTGTTACATTTGTTTTTGGATTAACTTTACCATGTTCTAATTCAATATTAACGCCAGTTATTAAAGCTTCAACTGTGAACTTATCAAAATTAATTCCTAATAAATTAGCAGCATTAAATATTTCTTGCTCACTGTACATATTATACCTCCAATTTATATATAATATGTATTTATGTTTATTATTAGTATAATATTGATTTTATTTATTGAATATTATATAAAAATAATTAAT
>JAQVWT010000039.1 GCA_028709545.1 Bacilli bacterium | reverse complement strand
TAATTAATATGTAACATTTTCACTTAAAATTGACTGATTAACATATTTTTAAATCTTATTTCATATGTAACATTTTCACTTAAAATTAACTACCTAAATATGTAACATTTTCACTTAAAAATCACAATAATCAATAAAGATAAACTTTATTGATTAAAACATTGTAATCGATATGATAAATAAAAAACAAGGATCTACGATAAACGAATTTCATTCGTCCTTGTTTTTTATTATCATATCTAGCATAGGTTCAAGTAAAAAATAATTAAATCATGAATATAACTGGACTTAAATCTTGCAAAACTTGAAGCTGTAATCTCTTGCAAGACTAAATTCCGCTATTATTACTTAAACCGGAATTCACTTTAGCAAATTACTCAACTTTGGAAACACTACCCAAAACCTTTTATTATTTGACAAATATGGTAAAAAATGGTACCTTATTTGGCATAAAGATTAAATTAGATGGGATGGTAACATCTTTTTCGTAGAGTTGGGGAGTGTGATTGCGATATGAAGAGATTTCAATTTTGTAATTATAGCTTTGTGTGCTGCCGATGAAACCATTAGTTTCAGTAATAGTACCAGCATATAACTTAGAGTGCTACATTGAAACATGTCTAGATAGTGTTTTAAGTCAGAAGTTTGATGATTTTGAAATTATAATTGTCAATGATGGTAGTAGCGATAACACCTTAGGAATAATTCGGGAATATCAGCAAAAGTCTGATAAAATCAAATGTTTTTCTTATAAAAAGAATCAAGGAGTATCATACGCACGAAATTTGGGCGTTAAGAAGGCCTCAGGGAAATTTATCTTATTTGTGGATGGTGATGACTACATCGAAGGAAATATGCTTATGGATATGACTAAACTAGCCAAAAGAGATAAATCCGATATAGTTTGTAGTATTAAACAAAACTTTATCTATAAGGATAAAGAGGAATTAATAAATATTTATGTTTTAAGTGATAGTAAAACTAAAAATTACATACTTTTAACTCCTGGCCCAACAAATAAACTTATTAATAGAGATTTATTATTGGATAATAGATTTCCTCTTGAAATTAATTATGAAGATCTAGCAGTTATTCCATCACTAGTTATTCAAACAGATAAAATTAGTTTTATTAATAAAAATTATTATAATTATGTTCAAAGAGAAAATAGCATTACAAATCAAAAAGAAAGTATAAGTAAGCGCGAAGATATTTTTAAAGCTGTAGATATTCTATATAATAAGTTTCATAAAGAAAGATTAGTAACAGCTTATTATCAAGAATTAGAATACATTTATATAAAACAAGTAGTTCAAGAAATGATGAAGTTTTATTTAATTAGAGATTTATCAAAAACAGAGCTACGAAAAAAAATAAAATTGTTAAAGGAGTTAATCAGTAGTAAGTTTCCATATTGGACTAAAAACATTTATTATGTTGATAGCAAATTCAAATATAAAATGCTGGGTTGGTTAATCAATAATGAATGTCTGATCGGGCTAAAGCTATGGAATAAAAAATATTTAAAAAAGGGGTGATTGGAATGAAAAGTTTTGATATAAAAATTAATGGGTATGTTTTTAGAATGAAGTTTGAAAATATCTTACATTATATAAATCAATTGAATTATATGTCTACCTATCTTGGTAAGGAAAGATTGGATGTAACATCCTTAGAAATAGCTTCAGATATTGATATGGTTTATATAGAAGATGTCAGCTTATATCAATCACTATGTAGTAAAATAAAAATCTCAGACAATAGAAATATGATTGATACATTTGAATATCAAAAACACGAATGGTCAACAATTGATAATAAAGAAGTTTTTCTAAATGAGAAAGAGCAATATCTTGTTTTAAAGAAATCAGAAAGTACATTTATTTTTATAACTAGTAATCCGGATAAGAATCTAGCTTATCCACTTTATATTACCTATGAAATTTTAGTGAGGCTAGAAGAGAATAAAAAAGCCTTGTTTATGCATGGAACATCACTTAAGTATGAGGGAATAGGAACTTTGCTTCTAAATAATAAGGCAATGGGAAAAACTACGTTCTTAGTAAAATTATTGGAAGAAAAGAAATTATCTAAAGAGTTTTTATCAAATGATCGTACTTTTATATTTGAAAGTAATGAAGGTTATGAAATGAGTAGTTTTCCAATACCGGTTATAGTAAGCGGTGGAACTATTAAAAATTCAGAACCACTAAGAGAATATATACAAATCACAAAGACTTTTAAAAGAGATATTAGTCAATTAGATGATCACAAATCATCTTGTGGAATTGGTAATGATGTTTTCTCTAGGATTTTTCCATTAACTACTAGCACAGAAAAATCACAACTAAATAGGATTTTAATTCCAAATATCAAATTAGGTGCTACTGGTATCTTTGATATATATGAAAATCAAGATCACAATATTTTACACGACACTTGCTTTACTCCTTACGATACTGAATCTTTAAGAAAAGCTTGGTTATATGCTAGAAAATATTCTGATAATGAATTACTAGAAATGAGCCATCAACTTCTTGAAAGAATAAGAAATGATATTCCAATCTATACTGTTGACTATTCTCCAGATTTATCAAGTCAAGCAGCTCATCAAGGAATTAACAAAGTATTAGGGAGGAAAATATGAAAGATTTAAAGTTTAGTATTATAATTCCAGTTTATAATAGTGAAAAATACATAAAGGCTTGTTTAGATAGCGTGGCAGCACAAACTTATACTAATTATGAAGTGATTTTAATTAATGATGGTAGTACCGATAATAGTTCATCAATCTTAAATCAATATACTGATGAAAATACTATAATAATTGAAACCCAAAATAATGGATTATCAGTTGCAAGGAATATTGGAATTGATAATGCATCCGGAGATTATATTATTTTTATTGATGTCGATGATACTGTAAATAATGATCTACTATTACATATATTTACAGCTTTAAAAGATAAAAAATATGATATGATAAGATACCAGGCTAGAGAGATTCTGGATAATCAAGATACAAACAAAAAAACCTTTATTACTGATGCTTTTCTAGAAAAGTCCGGAATAGATTCAATGTTAGGGTTTGTAACAAAAAATGAGATATTTAATCCAGTATGGATGTATGCTTATAATCTATCATTTTTTAAAGATAATAATCTTCAGTTTGAACCAAACATTTTGCAGGAAGATTTTAGATTTTCACCTCTTGCATTAATTCAAGCGAAGAGTGTGAGAAGTATAGATTACATTGGTTATAACTATCATTTAACCGAAAACAGTATAATGAGAAATAATGATTATGACAAAGATGTATTAAAAGCATTTCATATGGTTGATAATTACGAATTCCTATTGAAAAATGTGGTTAGTAAAATAGACAAAATCCATGATAGAAATGAAGTACAAATCTTTTTATATAAAGCTGTATTTCGGAAAATAAAATATTTAAAATCTTTTGAGAAAGAAAAATTTATAAAAGAATTAGAGAGAATGGGAGAAATTACTATGAATGGAACAAATGAATTCTTTAAAGATATATTTAATCAAGCAATTCAATTAAAAGAAGATTTTAAGGTAGTAGAGAAAAAAGAATGGGATGCACTTACAGTATTACTTGAATTAACTGTACAAATGGGGCAATTACAATGGCTAGTTACTGATGATGATACTTACGAGGAAATTGGCAGAACAATTAATAACAAAGGTGATGAAATAGCTGATGTATTATTACAATTAAGTGCATTATCTAATAAACTATCAATTAATCCTGAGATTTTGAACAAAGAATATAAGTTTATTTCTTATGAAAATGAAGGATTATATCTTGATAACTTAAATGTTTTATTAGGGCAATTAATAGAAGCTATAATGGAACATGAAGAATATAGATTTGAAAAAGGCAGAGAAGGATTTGAAACTAAGATGGATTTTATTGTAGATCGTATTCAAAAAATGTATGAGTTAACATTTTCTATCGCAGTAAATTCTAATATTGATTTCAACAAAGAGTTTTTATTAATGATAGAGGATGCAACAGGCTTTCTTAATCGATATAAGAAAACTCATGGGATACAGTAATGAAAACAAAGTATCCTGTAATTGATTTCCATGCAAGCTGGCTTGTTATCAATTCAATTCAGGGTTGCCCTAAAAATTGCAAATATTGTTTTTTAAAACCTGATGGTTTAAACGGCGTACTACCTGAAGAAATAACTAATCCAGAAAATGCTGTAAAGGAATTAATCGAATATAAACTATACAATGAAAAAACACCGATCTGCTTATTTCCAAATACCGATATATTTGCTACTGATAAAAATATAAAATACCTCTTAGAAACACTTCGAGAATTAAAGAAAAAAGTTGTTAAGAATCCAATAGTGATCATTACAAAATGTAAAATTCCTGAGGAAGTTTTAAAAGAGATAATTGCTACTGAATTAAATATTGTCTATTTTATAAGTTATTCCGGATTAGATGGAACAATCGAAATTGGAATAAATCAAGAACATACAAAACAAAACTTTATTTTACTAAAGGATTATGATCAAAAGGTTATTCATTATTGGAGGCCTTTTCTACCTCAAAACTCTTCACCAGAAAAAATCAATGAAATATATGATTATGTAAAAGAGTATGCTAGTGCTTCTATTGTTATTGGTCTAAAGGTTAAAGCAACTATGATCGATGAATATGATTTAAGTGCGATTAATTTAACTAGAGAAGAAATACTGAAAGCTGATAGTATTTTTGATAGTAAGACATATTCTTATATTCAAGATACATTAAAACATACAAGTGATTATCCGTTATTTCAAGCAACATCTTGTGCCATATCATTTGTTTTAGGAATTCCAGATTATAAAGCTTTTTATAATACCAAAACGTGTGAACAGCTAAATAGATGTACTGAAGAGCAAAGAAAGATTTGTTCTAATTGTAAACCTACATTAATAACTAAAGGGAATGTTGTGCTTTTATTAAAATCATTAGATATTGAAGTTAATGAAAGCAATATTGAAATAGAAGGTGATACGATCTATATAAATGAGATTAATTTACCATTTTCATATAAATCTTATTTAACCGAACAATTAAAGAAAACTATAGTAGTAGCTAGAGATGAAGCTGATTATTACTGGACGACTTCTGTAGATAGCGCCGATGTTAAGAAATTCTAAGGAGGCATAAAATGTTAGTTTCAGTTATTGTTCCAGTATATAACACTAAGGAATACGTTCCAAAGTGTCTTGATTCAATTTTAAAACAAACATATGACAAATTAGAAATAATTGTTGTTAATGATTGTTCTCTTGATGGAGTAGAAGAAATTCTAGAAGAATATAAAGCTAAAGATAAGAGAATAAAAGTCATTAATTTTAAAAATAATCATGGCGTGTCTCATGCTAGAAATAGTGCTGTTAAAAAGAGTAGAGGGAAATTTATTACTTTTGTTGATAGCGATGATTATATTTCTAAAAACATGATCAACAAAATGGTGAAAAAACAACAAACTAGTAATTGTGATATTGTTAAATGCGATAAATTCACTATTGTAGAAGGTGAAAATAAATATCAGTTTGGAACTCTGAAAACAGATAATAATCACGAGAGTTATATTATTTCTATACCGATGATCCAGGCACAACTTATATCAAGAGATATTGTTGAAAAAATCCCGTTTCCTGATGGAAACATTTTCTACGAAGATTTAGCAATTGTTCCGGCATTTGCCTTAGAAGCCAATAAGATTGAATTTATAGAAGATAGCTCTTATCATTATGTGCAAAGAAAAGGAAGTACAATGCATCAAAATGAATTTAATTCTAAGTTGCTAAATATTTTTCCAGCACTAGATAAATTACAAAGGCAATTTAAGATAAAGGGAAAACAAGATTTTTATTATAAAGAATTAGAATATACATATATCCAACATCTTCTTTATAGAGCTAGTTTACGTTTTCTTAAATATGATAATTATGCTGATATTTTGCCAAGTATAAATAAAGTTATTTCAGAAAGCTATCCAAAATGGTATAATAATTTATATTATAAAAATCAAATGGATATTAAAAAGAAAATGTTTTGTAGACTTATATCTTTGAGATTATATAAAG
The DNA here is from genome assembly GCA_028709545.1 of Bacilli bacterium. Classification (GTDB taxonomy): domain Bacteria; phylum Bacillota_I; class Bacilli_A; order RF39; family UBA660; genus DUUS01. The sequence continues at coordinate 4,591 of JAQVWT010000039.1, read as the reverse complement.
TTGCAAAACGATTAATGAGGAGAAGGATTTATGAGTAAAGTAGAAGAAATGTTAGATATTTATAATGATAATTTTGAGTACATAGGAATAGCCGGAAGAAAAGAAATACACGAAAAAGGTATTTGGCATGCGGTTGTTGCTTGTCAAGCTTTCAATCCGGATACAAATAAAATTATCTTTCAAAAAAAAGGTGATGTTCATAGCCCATATAGCAAATTAGATATAACTGTTGGAGGGCATTATCAAGAAGGCGAAAAACCTGAGGATTGTATTCGCGAGATTAAAGAAGAATTAAATGTGGATATTGATTATAATGACTTAATACCGATTGGGATTAGACAATGTGCTGCTACTGTACCTCAGATTAATCAAATTATTAATGAATTTCATAGAGTTTTTCTTTTACCTATTTCACAAGAACTAGAAGAATATGATTTGAATGGTGAAGAAGTTAGCGGTCTTGTTGAAATTGATATAGACGATACTATTAGCATTTTATTAAAAAAAGTAGATACAATTCAGGGAAAGATTCTTTATGTTGAAGATGGAAAACAAATTACAAAACAAATTGATATAAAGCTTGATGATTTCATTGAGTGCTGGAGAATTAAAGATGAGTTCTTATTAGGGCTAACTGTAGCATGTAAAAGATATATCAATGGTGAAGATAAAGAATTAATTAGGTGGTAGATTATTATGCCTAAGGTACTGGTTGATTGTTATATTAATGATAACTTTGGAGATGATTTGTTTTTGCGTATTTTATGCAATAAATATCCCAATATTCAATTCTACGCTATAGCAAGAAAACAAAATAAGAAGATGTTTGGATCTATACAAAATCTAAAATATCTTTCTTTTGATAAACCTTTAATTAAATTCTTAGGTCTAACTCAGCAATACAAACAAAAATTAAGAAAAAAGACTAATGAACAAGTAGATGCTCATATAACTATTGGCGGATCATTATTTATGGAAAGAAAAGATATAGATAATGATGCTGAGTACAATAAATTTGTTAGCAAAATAATAAAGGGGAAGTCGAATTATTTAATAGGATGTAATTTTGGTGGCTATTCATCGAAGAAATTTTATGACGATTATCATAGAGCTTTTACTATGTATGATAATGTATGTTTTAGAGATAAATATTCCTTTGATCTCTTTCAAGAATCGTTAACTAACATTTCATTAGCGCCAGATGTAGCTTTTCAACTTGATTATCCGGTCGATAAAATAATAGATAAAAAATATGTTTTAATATCAGTTATAGATTTAGAAAGTCGCTCATCACTTAAAAAATACGAACGGAATTATATAGAGATTATCATATCTCAAATAAGAAAGTTTATTAATCAAAATTATAGAATAGTTTTATTCTCAGCTTGTCATTCTGAAAATGATACACTCGTTATAGAAAAAATCAAATCAAAATTATCACCAAAAGAGTTGGGGATGATGGAAACTATAATCCATACTAATTTAGATGAATCTATAAAACTCATAGCTGAGAGTAGCGTAGTTATTTCAACTAGACTACATGTAACCATTTTATCTTTACTTTTTAACAAGCGGACTTTACCATTGATATATAGTGATAAAATAATTAATGTATTAAAAGATATTGAATACAGTAATCAGTATATAGATATTAGGAATATAAAAAATAATCAAGATGTTGATCCGAAAAAATTTAAAATATCAAAAGAAATAAGAGAAAGTAGTGAAAACCAATTTGCAGCTTTCGATTCATTTTTAAAATAAATATAAGTTGTCTGAAGGGGGAACTAAAAATGGATAAAGAAATTAATCGTGTATTGGATGAATATAAAACCAAATTCAAACTAAGCAATATAGAAGAAGCATCAAAAGATACTAAAAATCATATATGCTTTGCTTTTAGCGAGATTTATGGAAATGTTGCTATCAAATTTAGTTCTTCATATTGGGAATTTATTAAGGAAGCTGAGACGTTAAAATTATATAAGGGTGTTTCAGCATGCAAATTGCATGAGGTAGATCAGAGTAATCAAGTGCTAGTTTTAGAAAGAATTGTTCCAGGATATGATCTTCATACTGTTAAAGATCTTAAGCAAAGAATAGAAATATTTTCTGACTTACTAATGAGATTAACTACTGATACTGAGAATACTATAAATATTTCCAATCATAAAAACACATTAGATAGAGCGGCTAGAAAAGCAAATGAAGATTTAGAAAAATATAAGGAATTATCTTATTTTATTAATCTAGCATGCGAGTTATATGCTAGTATTTCAAATCTTAATAATCCTCAAATTTTATTGCATGGGGATTTGAACCATAGAAATATACTAAAGGGAAATGAAAATTGGGTAGCAATTGATCCACTTGGATTAATCGGAGATAGATGCTTTGAAATACCTAGATTTGTAAGAAATGAATTATTAATGCAAGAGTTATCTGATAAAATCAAACATTTGGATCTAGTATTAAATAGTTTGTCAATAAGCTTATCTGAAGATAAAGCCATATTAGCAAGAGCATTTTTGATAGAACAAATATGTACAGCATGCTGGCAAGTTGAAATCAATGCCGATGAGCACTTAATTAATGAGGAAATACAAACTTTAAAACTAGTTACTCCTTATGTGCTAAAAATGAAATAGGTGGGATAATGACAACAAATAGAGAATTAAGAAATGTTGATTCATTAAAAGGCAATAAAATTATGCTAATCACCTTTGATGATGGTCCAGACGAAGTCAATACTCCTAGATTATTAGATGAATTGTCAAAAAGAAATGTAAGAGTTACATTCTTCGCTGTTGGCAATAAAATTGTGAATCATCCGGAAATCATAAGAAGAGCTTACAATGAAGGACATACCATTGCTAACCACACCTATAATCATAAAGATTTAAGTAAGTTAAGTGAATCTGAAGTATTGAATGAGATAGATAAAACTAACAGTATTATTAATGAAGTTCTAGATGTTAACAATAAATATGTTCGATGCCCTTTTGGATCAATAACTGATCGAATTTTCGAATTAAATGATATGACATTTATCTTTTGGAATATTGATCCATATGATTGGAAAGATCAAGATGAAAAAAGAATTTCAAATAAAATTATAACAAGTGCTAGTGATGGTGCTATAGTCTTAATCCATGATTTATATAGTCATTCTATTGATGCAGCCTTAATAGCAATAGATGAATTGATTGTTCAAGGATATTCATTAATATCTTTGGAGGAAGCTGAAAAATTAGGTTATCTAAACCATTTAGAAAAACGAAGATATGATGTGCTAAATAATCAAAACAATATTAAAAAAGTGTTATAATAATAACTGTGAGGTGATATGTAATGGGAACAAAAATATTATATTTTGTTCATGGAACAACTTTTGATAATGCTGCTGAAAAATGTAGTGGATGGAAAAATGTAGAATTAAATGATCTAGGAAAAGAGCAAGCAGCTAAATTAGTGCCGAATTATGAAGAATTTTATAATACTGAATTAAAATTTGATGTGCTTTTTACTTCTGATCTTATATGAGCAGTTGAATCGGCAAATATTGCTTGGCCAGAAATCAAAAGACTTAGTAGTTTATGAGAATTACATAAATAAGCCCTTTCCTAATGGTGAATCACTTAAGGATGTAGAGAAACGAATTGCTGAGTTCATTGGATTTATAAAAAACAATTATGCGGGAAAGACTGTAGCAATAGTTGCTCATAGAGCACCTCAATTGGCATTTGAAGTCTTAACTAAAAAGTTATCATGGGAAGTAGCAATTGCTTGTGATTGGCGAAATACAAAAAAATGGCAGCCAGGATGGAAGTATATTATAATCGATTAACTTGGTAGAAATATATTATAAATATAGTGATTTTATAGGAGAAATCAAAGACTTTTGTATATAAGATGTAATATTAATCTGATTTTCAATATTATCTATTGACTTCTTTTTAAGCGATTGCCCTACTCATGCATGGTTAGAGTAAAGAGTTCGTGGGATTTTTATCCGATAAAATGAAATTATTATTAGTTTCATTTTTTTAATGTTTAATTATCATATACGGCTTTATAATTTCTTTCATCTATATATTTTTATGGATTTATATTATTTGTTTTCTTTTCAAAGATTGAATAGTTTAATTCTTCTTCATTAATTGTTAATATTTCATTCTTATTAAAATTATTTAAATATAGTTCTTTTAGGTTGTAGTTGTTTTTAAATAACATTCTTATTTTTAATAATTTTTCCAACGTTTTAATTGAATATGCTTTAGGTCTAGATGTAAATAAATCAGCTAGATTATGAGATATTTGTGATTCCATCGGACAACTCAAATTATTTTTATATAAATTATTGATATTATTCCAGTTGTTTAAAATATACTTTTGTTTATCTAGTGTTGTTTTTTCTCTGTGTGGATAGTCTTCAAGTAAAGCTTCACAAACAGTTTTAAAATATTTTTTCATATTATTAAGTACATAATGGGTCATTATGTCTTCTAATGTTTCGTTCATGCATAAATGGTGTATAGCTTGTTTAAAATGAAACTTGTCTAAAGCATAAACTAAATTAGTATCTTTGTTA
>JAQVWT010000038.1 GCA_028709545.1 Bacilli bacterium | reverse complement strand
ATTGAAATTATTTTTCTTAAGCCGAAGGCGCCTTGTCAGCGAAGCTGACCCTTAAGCGAAGCGCCTTAAAAAAGAGAATAAAGAGATATCACTTGCTTGAAAAAACACTGTAAAAAAAAGAGTTAACTTAATTTTTGTGACTTGTCACAAAAAAAATTTCTTACTTTTTTATCCACAACGTGAAAACGATGCTCAACTTTTTATACCAATATGTCCTAAAGAAAGTTTTTAATGGCTCTCCAACATTGAGTGGGGAGTTTTTTTCTGCTCTCATCAACATCTGGTGGGAGAGTTTACTAGAATAACACCAACATCTAGTGGGGAAAATGATGCAAAACTATCGATTTTCCCTCTTTTTTATTTTACAATATAATTGTCAACCTAGAGATTAGCATTTTTGTGAGAAGCGGATTTTTTCTCTAAAAAATGTGTTAATGAAGGAGTGGTAAAATAGATGAAATAAAAATATTACTGGGAATAGATACAAAAACATATGATATCTTAAAAGTCGAAGAAGAAGATTCAGCTAGTAGTAACCGTTAAAAGTAATAATAAAAAATATAGGTGTCCAAAATGTAATTATTATACTTGTAGTGTTCATGATAAATTAAAACCCATGAAAATTAAATATTTAAAAATGGCTGAAAGAGAATGTATTTTGAAAGTTCAGAAACGAAGATTTATTTGTAATAAGTGTAACAAAAAGTTCACCGAACCAATGAATATCAATTCTACAAAATGCACAATATCTAATGATTTAAAAATAAAGATAAGGAAAGATTTATTAAATTATAATCTAAGTATGAAATATATTGCAGAATCAAATGGTGTTACAGATATGACAGTTAGAAGAGAATTAATTGAAGCCACAGCAAGTTATCCAGAGCATCTTAAATTATTGCCTAGTATTATTTCTTTTGATGAATTTAAGGCAGATACTAAAGAAGGAAAGTATGCATTTGTAATAAATGATTTATTACACAAAAAAACGCTTGATATTTTACCAAGTCGTAGAAAAGATTATTTAATTCAATATTTTACATTTATAGAAAATAGAGCTGCAGTACAGTATGTGGTTTCAGATATGTATGAACCATATTTTCAAGTCCAAAGAATAATGTTTCCTAAAGCTAAATTTGTAGTTGATCGCTTCCATTATATTAGGTATATAATGGAAGCACTCGATGGAATACGGATCAAACTATAAGAGTATTATAAACCAAATAGTAAAGAATATAAACTACTTAAAAATAAAAGAAATGTTTCATTATTAAGAAAATATTCAAATGATATAAATTGGTTTACTTATACTAAAAGATATAAAAACGGTCATATGGTAGATGTTTTGCCTATTGATATAAGAGAAGAATTATTTAATATAAGTGAAGAACTAAAAACCGGTTATTATTTAAAAGAAGCTTTTTTAGATATAGTAAAACATGCAACATATGCAGATGCAGAAGAACAAATAAAAGCTTGGATATCATTGTGCTATGAAAGTGAAATAGAAGAATATATAATAGCATCAGGAACAATAGAAAGATGGTTACCATATATTGTTGAATCGTTTATAAACCCGATATTATCACAAGGTTTTACAGAAGGACGTAATAATAAATTTAAAGTAATAAAACGAATCGCATTTGGTTATAAGAATTTTAAATTTTACAGACTAAGAATTTTATATATATGTAATGGAAAGATATCAGGTGGAAGCTCTAAAACTACTAAGAAAAAGAAATGATATTTACAAAAGCTTTCCTTGAGTCTACAAATAATATACACAACTATTGAAAAAAGTGATTTTGAAAAAACAGCAGTGAAAAAGAGTGAAAAAAACAAGCAAAAATTATATAGGTTGATAATGCTTGTTTTTTACTGTATCTATCTACGATACCTTAAATTTCACTCCCCACCAAATGTTGAAGAGCCTTTTTAATAAGTGTACTTAACTAAGTTAAGTGCATTTTTATTATGAAAGAATTATGATTTAAGTTTATGGTGAATGACTTTATTTTTAAAATATAAATAATATCTTTTGTTTAAGTTATATGATAATATTATACTAGGAGCAAAGAGATATGAATAAAGGATTTACGATGGTTGAACTTTTAACTGTGATAATTTTATTAGCTGGGATAATGATTATAGCAATTCCTAGTTATTTAGGTGTTGCAGAAAATATTAAAGAAAAAAGTTTAGAGAATAAAGCTGATGTAATAACTCAGTCAACTTTAAAGTTTGCTAAACTTCATTTGATTGATGATATAAAGCCTGCTAGTAATACTTGTACATTGGAAAAAAATTGTTGTAAATATTATGATTTATATAATTTTGTTTTAGAGTATGGTCTTTATACTTCGGAAGATGAAGATGATGAGGGATTGGTTGTTATTAATCCGGTTACAGATACTAAACTAAGTGGGGTAGTAAGAATTTATTATGATAAAGAAATATTAGATTTAAAAGGTGAGTTTATTCAAGATAAGATAATAAACCAGCCATATAAAGATTGTGAGGCTTAGTTATGAAAAAAATATTAATGGTCATTTTAGATGGCTTTGGTTTAAGAGAAGATGAAAAGGGTAATGCAGTAAAGCTTGCTAATATGGAGTTTTTTAATAAGTTATGGGATGAATATCCTCACTCAGTGTTAGAAGCATCAGGTGAGGCAGTTGGACTGCCCGAAGGTCAGTTTGGTAATAGTGAAGTAGGTCATGGTGCAATTGGTCTTGGCAGAAAAATTAAACAAAGAATAACTGTTGTTAAAGAGGAAGTAGCTAGTAAAAAAATATATGATAATGAGTCTTTAAATGAAATGGTTAATCATGTTATTGTTAATGAAACATGTCTTCATTTAATGGGGCTTGTATCTGATGGTGGGGTTCATAGTGATCTTGATTATATTTTAAAATTAATACCTATTTTGAAAGAAAAAGGTGTTAAGAAACTAGCTTTTCATGTTATAACTGATGGAAGAGATTCATCAAGGACATCTTCTTTAACATATATTAATAAATTAAAATCGGTTTTTGAGGAAAATGATTTAGGATCTATTGCCTCTGTTTGCGGAAGATATTATGCGTTGGATCGTGATAATAAATATGATCGCACTTCTGTTTATTATAATTTAGTGATGGGAACATCTGGTTTAAATATAGTGAATTTAGAAACTGCTATTAATAATTGTTATTTAAAAAATATTTATGATGAACATTTACCACCTTTAAGATTACCAGAATTTGTTTCGTTTAATGAACATGATGCCCTTTTATGGCTTAATTTTAGACAAGATCGAGCAAGACAGATAATTAATGCTTTTACGAGTCCTGAATTTAATGGTTTTCAAAATAAAATAATTAATAATTTTAAAGTTTATAATTTATTTGATCAAGATGATATAAAGAATACTAAAGCTTTATTTGAATATGATGAGGAAAGTTTATATCCCATTGGGGAATATTTTTCAGATCTTGGTCTTAGTCAAGCCAGAATTGCTGAAACTGAAAAATATTCTCATGTTACTAAATTTTTTAACTCAGAAAAAAATCCTAAATTTAAAGGAACGACTAATATTTTAGTACCAAGTCCCAAGGTTAGTACTTATGATCAAACTCCGCTTATGAGTGCAGGAGATGTTACTAAAGAAACAATTAAGTGTTTAGAAAAAGATTTTGATTTTATTTTAGTTAATTATGCTAATCCTGATATGGTTGGGCATACTGGTAATCTAGATGCTACTATTAAGGCATTACAAGGTCTTGATTTAGAACTTGAAAAATTAATAACAGCAGCAGATGACAATTTTTATAAAGTTATTATTTTATCTGATCACGGTAATGCCGATTTAATGCTTGATGAGGATAACAATATAGTTACAACTCATTCACTTTATCCAGTACCATTTATTATTTTAGATAAACATTTAGTTTTAAGAGAAAAAGGGGAGCTAATAAATGTAGCTCCAACTGTTCTTAATTATATGGATATTGCAGTTCCTAAAGATATGAAAGAATCTAAATCTTTAATTTTAGAAGATGTTTAATTTTGAGGAAATGTTTCTTTGATTATGTCAGTTAAAGTTTCTGGTGGGTTTTGCATAAGTTTAACTTTTTCAATTGCTTTTTCAAATAACCTAACATGAACTTCTTCATCGAGGATAATTCTTCTTAATATATTTTTAACAAAAGGATCATCAATAAGTTCAATGTTTTTTTGGTAATTTTCAATTGCATCAAATTCTGCTTGGAGATCTGCTTCTAACTGAGAAAGAATATTATTTCCATAATAAACATAATCGCCATTCCAGTAGTTTGTATCAGCATAAAAGATAGGGTCTCCTCCTAGTAATAAAATTACTTTAGCTAAAATATGAAAATGTCTCATTTCTACAAATGAAATATTTCGTAACATATTAGCTATTTCCTGATCAACATCCTCAAGTACAACAGAATGGTAATAATACTGGTTAGTTGCACTCATTTCGCTAACAAAACCAGCATAATCTGCCATTAATAAAGATGCGTAATAGGGATTTTTTTCTAAAACTCTAATTTCCGGATATGGCATATCACAATGATATGCACTTAAATTATTTTGTCTCATTATCTCACCTTAATAAATAATATTATAAAACCTTAAAAAAATGATTAAAATGTAAAGTTTTAATTATATTTTAAAAAAAGCATTAATAACTCATTTAATGTTATATAATAGTTATAGGGTGATGACTAGTGGATTATACAGTATTAAGAGAAAATGATATTAGAGGAGAATATCCAAATCAAATAAATGAAAGTTTTAGTATGATTATTGGTAAAGCTTTTGGTACATATATTTTAAATAATCAAGGAACATCTTGTATAGTTGGACATGATAATCGGATAAGTGCTGATGCTCTTCATCAAAAACTTATTGAAGGGATAATAAGTACTGGGGTTAATGTTATTGATATTGGTCTTTGTACAACGCCAATGTTTAACTTCTCAGCTCGTTATTTGAATATAACTTATGGAATTATGATTACAGCAAGTCATAATCCGTCTCATCATAATGGTTTTAAAATCTTTGGTAAAAACTTTTCTCATTTAGAACAAGATGAACTTAATATTTTTTATAATTTAATAAAAGAAGGTAAGTTTAGTAGAGGACTAGGTGCTAAAACTTTTAAAAATTTACAAAAAGAATATATTAATATGTTAATTAGTAAGGCAAATGTCAATTCTAATTTAAATATCGTTATTGATACAGGTAGTGGCACGCCATCTATTATTATTAAAGATATCTTTGATCGCCTTTTTAATAATGTTATATACTTAAATAGTGAAAGCGACGGAACCTTTCCAGTTCATAATCCTGATCCAAACGATCCGGAAAATTTAAAAGAATTAATTAGTGTTGTTAAAGAGAAAAATGCGGATTTAGGTCTTGCTTTTGATGGAGATGGGGATCGTTTAGGAGTTGTTGATAATAATGGAAATATTGTCCCAACTGATACTTTAATTGGCATATATGCGAGTAGTATTATTCCTAAAACCAAAAATAAAAAAGTTCTTATTGATGTTAAATGTTCTAGTGGTTTAACAAAAGAGATAAATAAAATTGGGGGAGAAGCTATAATGATTAAAAATGGTTCTGCCTATATTGAGAATGAAATGATTAACAGAGATGTGCTTCTTGGTGGAGAATACTCTGGTCATGTATTTTTTAGAGATGATTTTGATGGTTATGATGATGGGATATATGCCAGTATTAGACTGCTTAATATCTTAAATGAAAAAAATAAAAAATGTTCTGATTTATATGAACATTTTGAAAAATATTATAGTACTCCAGAGATAAAGATAATTACTACTGAAGAAGATAAATGGTTAATTGTTGATAAAGTTAAAGAATATGCTCTTAATAAATATAGTGATGTTTTAACAATTGATGGTGTAAGAGTTAATTATAATGATGGCTTTGCCCTTATTAGAGGAAGTAATACAAGTTCTTATATTACCCTCAGATTTGAGGCAAAAAATGAAGAGGAACTTAACTTGCGAAAAAGAGAATTTATAAATTTAGTAAATTTTTATATAAAAAATTGAGGATTACTATTTGTTTTAATAATAGTTTTTTCTGCTTCTTTTTTAATAGGTGTTTTTGATGTTGTTTTGGTATTATGAGAATTAACATCTTTAATTAAAGAGTAAGCCGTTCTGACATTACTAATAAGGGGTTTGGTTTGCTCGATTAACGGCATTACATTCTTAGCGACATTCAAAGTTTTATTAAGACCAGATAATATACTTATTAATGAAAAATTGCTAGTACTGTTCATAATAATCACCTATTTAATTATATGTTTAAAGCTAAAAAGGTTGAATTAATTATTAGATATAATAGACTTTGGGCTAGCAATTTGGTACAATTATTTTAGAATAATGAAAGAGGGTAGCAATAGTGAAGAAAAAAACGAATATCTTGATAGCAATATTAAAGCTTCCTTTTTTAATATTAATGTATTTCTTTTTAGGTTGTTATTATTTTTTATACGGACTGGCTTCTCCTTTTAGAATATTTTTTAAACTAATAGGTGATAGTATTTTTAAGATTTATCAAAAAAAAGAAAACAAAAAGCTCCATTTAGAAGATATCGCACCTAATGAATCAGTAAGCCTCATAATTGATGAAAAAGAGGAAGAGGAGGAAGAGGAAGAAGAAATAATCCCTCTTAAAGAATCTAAATTAACAATTTTTTATAATAGTTTATCTTTTATTAGAAAAAAAAGAGAAAAAGAAGAAAGAGAAAGAGCATTCTTAATTAGTTCACTTCAAAATGATACTAGTAGAAGTGATAAACCTTTAACGTTTCGTTATACAGCTATTGATACTGATGGGAAAAAAGAAATTAATACTTTTATTGCTTATTCTAAAGTAGAGGTTTATACTTATTTAGAAAATGAGCATTATCGAGTACTAAAAATTGAGACCTCAAAATTGATTGAATTATTGTATGGACCAACTTCTTTTAACTCAGGTAAATTTAAAAATAAGGATTTAATATTTTGGCTTACTCAATTATCTACTTATATTAAATCAGGAATACCTTTAACCGATTCAATGAGAATATTAAGTAAACAAATGAGTAAAGATACTAGTAAGAAAAGGGTCTTTAATTCAATTATTTATAATTTAACTTTAGGAGAATCTTTTTCTTCATCTTTGGAAAAACAAGGAAATGTTTTTCCAGCCCTTTTAATTAATATGATTAAGGCTGCTGAGGCAACTGGAGAGTTAGAAGAAACTTTAGATGATATGGCTAATTATTATGATGAAGTTGAAATAACTAGAAAACAGATGGTTAGTGCGATGAGCTATCCATCAATAATTATGGTTTTTTCAATTGCGGTTGTTGTCTTTATTTTAATTTATGTAATACCTAAGTTTGAAGGTGTTTATGCATCTGCTGGTGCAGAAATTAATCCTTTTACTTTATTTGTTATTAATTCTAGTGACTTTTTAAGTGCTAATATTAGTTATATATTATTACTTGCCCTTATTATTATAATAATTGTAATGGTTTTATATAAAAAAATAAAAGCTTTTAGATATATGTTTCAAAAAATATTAATGAAATTTCCACTAATTAGTAAAATTATTATTTATAAAGAAATGAGTATTTTTGCTAAAACATTTTCTTCACTTTTAAAAAATCAGGTTTTTATTACTGAAAGTATTAGTTTACTTACAAATATTACTAAAAACGAAATTTATAAAGAAATAATGATTAAAACAATTGATAATATAGCTAAGGGAGACAAAATAAGTGATTCATTTAAAAATCACTGGGCTGTTCCTGATGTTGCATATTATATGATAGTTACTGGTGAATCAACTGGTGAACTTGCTGATATGATGAATAGAGTAGCAAACTATTATCAAAACAGCCATAAAACTATTATTAATAGCATGAAAAGTTTTATTGAACCAGCAATGATAATATTTTTAGCTGTTGTTGTTGGTGGAATTGTTATGGCTGTAATTTTGCCAATGTTTGAATTATATTCTAAGATAAGATAGGGAGGCATCTATGGGAGTATTTATATTTATATCAGGTCTTATACTTGGATCTTTTTATAATGTTGTAGGAATAAGACTCTTAAAAAAAGAATCAATATTCTTTCCACGTAGTCATTGCCAGAAATGTAATCATACTTTATCATGGTATGAGAATATTCCTGTTATTTCCTATATATTTTTAAGAGGGAATTGTAAAAGTTGTGGGCAAAGAATTTCTTTTATTTATCCAGCAATGGAAATTTTAACTGGTATTCTTTTTGTAGTTAGCTACTATTTATTTGGAATAGGCTATGACTTTTATATAGCTATACTGTTATCTAGTTTAGTAGTGGTAATATTTATAACCGATACTAAACATATGATTATTTTAGATGAGGTTTTAATAGTAAGCATCGTATTAATCTTTATTGTTAATATTATATATAAAGGCTTTTTATATTCTTTTCAAAGTTTAGGTTATGGTTTAGTAATATTTATAGTAATGTATTTATTAATGCTTTTAGGAAATTTTATGTTTAAAAAAGAATCATTAGGTGGAGGAGATATTAAACTATCTTTTATTGCCGGAATGGTATTAGGCGTGCCAGTAGGAATACTTTATATCATCATTGCTTCTTTTCTTGCTTTTCCCTATGCAGTTTATATTTCAATTAAGAATAATGATGGAATGCTTCCGTTTGGGCCTTTCTTAGTATCGAGTTTATTTTTATGTTTTTGTAATTTAAATTTATTATTAGAATTTATTTTTAATTTTTTTAATAAAATATAAGCAATACTCACATAATTATATCTTATTTATTTTTACTAATATATTCATTAGTAACTTCAACGGCGTCTTTAAACTCAGTATCAGTTAAAAACTGATACTTTTTTTTATCATTATCCCAATTGTTTTGATTATCTTTAATAAAGTCAGATTTAAATAAAGGACCATATAGTTCATAATCTCTTAAAAACTCATCTTCTTTTATTTTCCTTTGTAAAATTTCTATGACTTTCACCTGATCTATATTTGCTGATCCTAATATAGTATGAACATCAAAAAAGTCTTTAAATCTTCTAAATTCTCTAGATAATTCACTATAAAGTTTTAAATGTAATAATATTACATAAAGTTTACTAGATAAATGTTCTTCTATACTAGATGAAAGAGTAAGAAAGCTTTTGTCTTTCGAAAAATAATTAGGCATTTCTACTTCAGAAAAATCTATACTATTATCTTTTTTAAAGTCAAGGGATATTCTACCGGTCTTACCATCAAAATCACAAAGAATTTTATAATTTATAGTCGCGTTTGTTGTCGTAAATTGATTAAGTATTTTAAACTTTATTATATTAGTATTACTAATAACCTCATCAATAATATCTTTAGCATCACTTATTTTTCCACAAGTTATAAGATCAATATCAGTAATAGGTCTTTCTAATTTAGCTAGTCTAGTAAACTGTGCTATACTACCTTTTAATATATAATTATGATTCTTTTTGTAAAGTTCTTCTAAAAATACCCTGGTAAAATAATAATTATATCCATAATTAGAACTAATTTTAAATTTTTTACTTTCTCTTTGGATATATCCTTTTAATTGATTTCCAGTTTCAATCACTACGGTCACCTCAATATATATTAATCTTAGCAAATATTTATCATAAAGTCTAAATATAACTTCATTTTTTATAAGTTTAGACATAATATTAAATGTGATTTTATGAGAAAGATAATCCTGTTAATACTTTTACTTTTGCCTATTAAAGTTAGTGCTATTAGTGCATCTGCTTATATTGTTATGGATACAGATAATTTAAGAGTACTAGAAGGAAATAATATTCACAGTCAATATTTAATTGCTTCAACTACTAAAATTATGACGGCAATGGTGGTTATAAATAATGCAAATTTAAAAGAAGAGATAAAAATTGGAAGTGAAGTTCTAAAAAGTTATGGTAGTGGTATTTATGTTGAAGTAGGGGAAAAAATAAATATTGAAGACTTATTATATGGTTTAATGCTTCGAAGTGGTAATGATGCTGCTATTGCTCTTGCTTACCATGTTGGAGGGTCTATGGATGGTTTTGCTAAGTTAATGAATGAAACAGCAAAATCTCTTAATATGAAAAATACGATATTTTTAAATAATCATGGACTTGAAGAAAATAATAAAGAAGGAAATAAATCAAGTGTTTATGATATGGGACTTTTATCTAGTTATGCAGTTAATAATGATGTTTATCAAAAAATTACTAGTACTAAAAAACATCAAGTAACAACAAATTATAAGACCTACATTTGGCATAATAAAAATAGACTTTTAAATAGTTATGATTATTGTACTGGTGGAAAAACGGGTTTTACGGAACTGGCTAAAAGAACGTTAGTTACAAGTGCTTCTAAAGATAATATTAACTTAACTGTTGTGACCTTTAAAGATAGTAATGATTTTTTAAATCATGAAAACTTATATAATAAATATTTTACTAATTATAAAAATTATACGATAGTTAAAAAAGGTAGACTAAAAACTAAATATAATAATACTTTTATTAAAAATGATTTAAAAATAACCTTAACCAAGCCTGAATATGAAAAACTTGAAACAAGTATTAATTATTATGATGAAAATGTGACAAATATTATTGGTGAGATAGAGCTTAAATTAAATGGAAAAGTATATCAAGTAGAAAAAATTTATAGAGAAGAAGTAAAAAAAGAAAAGTTGAATTTTTTTCAGAAACTTTTTAGAAAGCTGGGG
>JAQVWT010000037.1 GCA_028709545.1 Bacilli bacterium | reverse complement strand
GATTTTTTAATTAATTTATATATGTCGTCACTAATTGTTAATCTGGTTACATAATCTAGAGCAGATAAAGGTTCGTCTAATAAAATAATATCTGGTTTAGTAGCAAGAGTTCTGACAAGAGCAACTGGATGCTTCTATTAACCAACAAGTAGGTAATGATTATTAGTAAGCAGTTTTTATAACTTAATAGCATTCAAAATATAAGAATGCTTTTTTGTGTTATGAAAAATTTGAAAAGTAAAAAATAATTGAAGTGTTTAATAAATATCATACAGAAATATTAAAAGCAAAAAAATTATGATATAATTATATATAGAAAAAAACTTATGCAGTGCGTTTAATCGTTGTTAGGAAGAAAAAATGAAATCAGATTTAAAATCATCTAAAATATTATTTACAAAAAAGAAAAAGGAATATAGTTTTTTAGATTGGAATGTTGAATTGATTCAAAAACCATCTGAATTAATGCAAAAATTTAAAAGCTTAGATATTAAAAATAAAACTATTACTAACATTAGATGTGTTGGATTATGTTATAATTTGCGAGAAGATATGTTAGAAGAAGATGGTTACAATTATTATGAAACAAAAAATAATAAAGATTTTGAAACCTTATCTAATTATTCGAATTTTCTTTTAGATACTCCATTTAGCAGACATGCAGAAATAGATGAAGTAATAATACTTGAACTTGATAATAAAGAAAGATTTGAAATAGATTTTAGTGAAGCAAGTAGTATTAAAATAGGAATATGTATAAATGGGATGGCATACAAACAAAAACAGAACTAGAAATTATTCTTGATGTTTTAAAAGAAAAAATTAAAGATTTAAAGATTCAAAGAATATTTTCTTTTGATGATGGAACACCTCGTATGAAGAATGACATAATTTTCTATAATACATTAGAGGAATCTTTATATATATTATTTGATAATGATTATTGTTTAATAATAGATTTTGTTTTTTATTCTAGTATATACATTGAATATAGAAAATTGACAAAAGAAGAACTAAACCAGAGTATTAGTAGTGTAAGTAATAAAGAGATGGACTATTTTAATAGTCATCACGAAATTTATAGTTGGGATTTCGATGAAAATAGAAATAGGATAGAAAGCAGTTTGGATGTTAAATATATTGTTGATATAAATGGGAAATATGATGAGATATACGATATACAAGTAAATGGATTTAGTCATGAATATGATAAATGGATAAGTGATAGTCCTGGGTCAAGCATAGTTACAATACCAGCTGGAGGAGACTATTTTGATTCTATAAAAACAATCTTATGTAATGGAATTGAAATAAGTGTGTGTCCACAAACTGCATATGATGACGGATATTATGATTTAAAAATCAGAGATCCTAAAAATTGTATGAATTTTAATAATGTCGATAAATAATAATTTATGGAGGTATTTGAATGGCTAATTATGTAAGTAATAAAATTATATGTACAAAAGAAATTTTAGATAATTATTTTACAGATTATTATCCTTTTTCTCCAGAAGAAAAACTTGATAAGCCATATATTACTTTTAATAAATTATTTGGAGTTAAATCATTAAATGAATATAGTGAAAAATATGGTACATATATTTATTATGGGTGGGGATTTTCATATAAACCTTTAAACAATGGATTATATGAAATAATGTTTGCAACAAGAGGGTATTATCCTATATGTGCAATAATAAAAGCAATAGAATTATTTAAAGAGAACATAGAATGGTATGCAGTAGAAGAAAATATGACATATGTATCAAGGTTTAGGTATATCAATGATAAAGTTTGTGAAGAAATATTATCTCTTGAAACAAAAGAATTTGAAGATTTTGATGAAAAATATCATGAATCAAGAATGCATGAAAATAGTAATCTTGATTATGGTGAAACTTGTGCATGGGAGTATATTAAAAGAGGTAACATGGAATGGAAACTAGCACAAAAAGATGATTTGAAAGAAAAATATTTTGAAAAATATTTAGAAAAGTACTAATGACATGTTTTTTTAAAAATTAATATTAATAGATAAAATAATTAAATATTATTACACTAACTTTTTATGATATAATTTAAACAGACATTATTCTAAAGGAAGTGATAAAATGCTAAGGAAAATTAAAAAATTAAAAAATATTGGGATATTAAATGAAAATAGTTTTAAATCTGTTTTTTTATTAGAAAAGAAAAATTCTAATTCTACAGACTCAATAGAAATAAATCGTGTTTTAATGTTTGGTGAAAATTCTTCTGGAAAATCTACATTTTCAAAAATATTTAGATCTATCGAATTATTTGGAAAAGAACCTGAAAAATCGATAAAAATATTAAATAATGTAAAAAGCATGGGGTCAAAAGAAAATATTGAGATTGAATTACAAACAGATTCGTCTATTATAAAATTCGATAGTAAAAGTAATGTATGGAAAAATCATAATAGTGTTAATATGAGAGTTTTTAACTCGGATTATGTCAGAGAAAATATTAATTTAAATGACTTTGTTAATAATAAAATCGATAATAAATATGAAAGTGAAAAAGTATTATTATCAAAAGAAAAGAATGAATATGAAAATGCTTTAAAAATAAAAAATGAGAAAGTAAAAAATCACGAGAAAATTTTAGAAGAATATTTTAAAAAAAAGTCTCAGTTTGAAACAAAATACAAAACAATTTTTGATTATCATTGCATTCCATCATTTGATAGGCAATCGGAAAGGGTAATTGATGAAAAACAGTATAAAGATTTGCAAAAGAAAATTCAAGACGCAGAAAATTCATTTCAAAAATTAAAAAAAAGTGAAACATTTTTTGGATTGAATAAAATTGAGAATAACTATTTATCAGATGATAATGTATCAAAGTGCACATTTGATTTAAATTTTTCTGAGGACGCAGTAAAAATTAAAACATTTAATGAAATGTTATCGATATCTGAAGAAGAAAGAGAGTGGAAATTACTAGGATTAAAATATATTGATAAAAAAAACCAATGCCCTTTTTGCAAGAGCAATATATCTGGAAACGAAATTATACAACAATATGAGGATTATTTAAAAAGCGATTCTAAAAATGTAGAGAATAGTTTAAAAATATTTAAAAACGAATTGCAGGAAATTAATAATGAACTCGCTAATATTTCGAATCTTGAGTTAAGTGTTTTAAATTACTCATCATTAATACAGGATTATTCTTATGGTTCCGTAGATAAAGAAATGATAATTCAAATAATTGAAGAATGCAATAAAATTATTGATAATAAAATTCTTAATGTTTTTACCAAAATTAGTGATAAAGAAGCCGAAAATTTCTTTAATGGCATAGATAGTATTAAAAGGGAATTAAAAAAAGTAGATATTTTAAATGAATATGTTCTTATTATCAATGATGTTATGAGTAAAGCATCTACAAAACTTAAAACATTGAGACAATCTGTAAAAGAATTGTTATCTCAATTATTTAGTTGTGAAAATAAGTCGTTAATCGAGAAATTGAATAAAAGTGAGACTGAAAAGATTACTATCGAAAATGAATTTAATAAAAAAGAAAAAGAATATCTATTATTTTTGCAAAATAATAATGATTCAATAAAAATAATTAATGAATACATTTCATACTTGGGGTTAACAAATTATAGAATTGACTCAGAATTTAATTTGATTTATTCAAATAATAAAATAAATGATGCAGTTATAGTTTTAAGTGACGGTGAAATTTCTGCGTTAGTATTTGCTTATTTTTGTGCTACTTTGGTTGTTTCTAATACAGAAGAGGAAAAGAAAAATATGATTATAGTTATTGATGATCCAGTTACATCGGTTGATTATAACAGAATATATTATTTTGCTAGTATGATTCGAAATATTTCTGAATATGTATGTGAGAACATCAAAACAATTACTCCTCCACAGTTGATTGTTTTGACGCATAATTATTTACTATTTAACATTTTATTACAATCAAGGTTTATTATGGGAAATAAAAAAACAGAAGTATTTGAATTTGAAAGAAAAGACAATGAATCTAAATTAGTATTACACGACAAAAATAAAGATACCATTTTTATAAAACAGCTTGTTAAAATTATTGAATGTGCACATTGTTCAGATATAACACCACAACAAGAAATAATGATTCCTAATTGTATTAGATCTGTTGTTGAGCAATTATTGTACTTTATAAATCCTAATTATGAATCTAGCAAGAAAAAGGATCTTGTTGATTTTTTTGGAATAACAAATAAGGAATATGACATATTGGATTTTTATATTCAACATAATAGTCATAACGAACCTGTTTATAATATTGAAGGGAAGTTTACAAAAAATCAATTAAGTGAACAATGTAATATTGTTGCACAAATGATTAAAAACAGATTTGACAAGTTATATGAATATTGTTCTAAAAAAATTTGCTAAAAAACATCGTTAGGCCTTCTCAAAAATATTATTTAATGTTATAATGATATTAGAGAAAATAGCTAGGAGGCGATACAATGAAAAATCCGACATATATAAGTTTGTTTAGTAGTGCCGGAATAGGATGCTATGGTTTTAAAATGGAAAATTTTGATTGTATTGCAACTAATGAACTTATTGAAAGAAGAATTAATGTACAAAAATGTAATAACAAATGTAAATATGAATCAGGTTATATTTGCGGAGATATAACTCAAAATGAAACAAAGCAAAAATTATTTGACGAAATAAAAATGTGGAATAAAATTGAAAAAATCAGTAATGTAGATGTTATAATTGCAACACCACCATGTCAAGGAATGTCAGTTGCAAATTTAAAAAAGAACAATGAAATAAACAGAAATTCTTTGGTTATAGAATCCATAAAAATTATTAAAAAGATTCTTCCTAAAACATTTATTTTTGAAAATGTTTCTGCTTTTTTAAAAACTGCTTGTATTGATACAGATAATAAAGTTAAATCTATTGAAGAAGCTATTAATTACAATTTAAGCGATGAATACATAATAATGCACAGAGTTATTAATTTTAAAGATTATGGTTCTAATTCAAGTAGAACAAGAACTTTAGTTATAGGTGTTAGACATGATTATGAAGAATATATTTCTCCGGTAGATTTGTTTCCTAAAAAAAGAAAAGAAAGAACTTTAAAACAAGTAATTGGCAATCTAAAGCCTTTAACTATGATTGGTGAAATTTCTAATGATGACATTTATCATTTTTTTAGAGTATATCCTGAGCATATGAGAACTTGGATACACGATTTAAAAGAAGGAGAATCAGCATTTGATAATGAAGATGATTCTAAAAAACCACATACTATCGTTAATGGGAAAATAAAAATAAATGTTCAAAAGACTGGGGATAAATATAAAAGACAGTATTGGAATAAAGTTGCCCCTTGTATTCATACTAGAAATGATCAGTTAGCAAGCCAAAATACAATACATCCTAAAGATGATAGAGTTTTTAGTATTAGGGAATTGATGAACATAATGACTATACCTAATAAATTTAAGTGGGTTGCACTTGACGAAAAAGAATTAAATCAAAAGACCGAAAGTGAAAAAAAACAATTTTTAAAAAAAGAAGAAGTAAATATTAGACAATCAATTGGTGAAGCTGTTCCAACTGAAATATTTCGTCAGATAGCATGCAATATCAAAAATAATTTAAGTAGAAAAAATCTAAGTATTAGAGATATTCATAAATGGATTAAAGAGTATAACTTGACGGATAATGGTAATTTAAGTGATTTTATTGATGATTTTAAAGCATCTTTTTCGTTTACAACTTTATCTAAGATAGCAGAATTATCAAATGCAGAAAGAAATAATGAAGAAGCATTTTATACTAACAAATCTTTATTGAATCATATATACAAAGAACTTCCAACTATCAATAAAAAAGAAATAAGAGTTTTAGAACCATCAGTTGGTGTTGGGAATTTTATTCCTTATATAATTGCAAAATATTCTTATGCAGATAAATTGATTATTGATGTTGTTGATATTAATGATTTTTCGATTGGAATTTTAAAACAACTTTTAAAAATTATTGATATTCCTGAAAATGTAACCATTAATTATATAACTGCTGATTTTTTGTTATACCAATTTGATGAAAAATATGATGTTATTACTGGGAATCCACCTTTTTCAAAAATGAATACTAATTCAAAAAAATTAAAAGAATATAGGAAAAATAGTATAAATAATGATTCAGCAAACACTGCTTCTTATTTTCTTGAAAAAGCAACTACTATATCAGATAATGTTATTATGATTATGCCAAAATTTTTACTTAATACAATAGAATATAAAAAGACAAGAGATTATTTAAAAACCAAAAATATTGTATCAATAGTGGACTTTGGAGAAAAAGGGTTTGAGGGAGTGTTAATAGAAACGATATGCATTTCAATTAATATGATTAATAAACCAAATAATACTAAGATAATTTCCATACCATATTCAATCAACACTATCAAAAAACAGTCTTATATAACTTCTGAAAATATGCCTTATTGGATCATTTATCGCAATAAAGACTACGATGAGGTATTTAATAAAATGAATTTTGACATATTTGAAGTTTTTAGAGATAGACAAATCACAAATAGCAACACTAATAAGAAAAAAGATGGAATATGGGTAATAAAATCTAGAAATATTTCTGATGATGCATTGAGTATTGAACATATTTCTGAATATGATCAATATATTACTAATGATAAATTAGAAAAATTAAATATTTATCAATATTTAAATGATAATAATGTTTATATGACACCAAATATGACTTATAAACCGCGAGTTTGCAAAAAACCAGTTGGTTTTATAGTAAATGGTTCAGTAGCAATATTAATTCCCAAAAAGGGTATTAGACTTACAAAAAAAGATATGCTATTCTTTTCGTCAGAAGAATATAGAAATTTCTATAAAATTGCAAGGAATTATCAAACTCGCTCTTTAAATGTTGATAAAACATCCGTATTCTTTTTTGGGAAGTTAAAGGAGGCAAATAAAAATGAAATGGTTAACTGAAAAAGATATTAATGACTTTTTAAATAAAAATCATTATGATATTAGAAAAACTTTCATACCAACAAGGTGGATGGATCAAAAATGTACTCCAGATGTTTTAACTGTTATTGCAGATTTTATTCTTGAATATTGTAATACTACTGGAAATAACTCTTTTACTTCATATGACGTATGGCATAATGAATATACAGCAAAAAATGTGGAAGTAATATACAAGAAACCAAATCCAAAAGAAGAAAAAGCTAAAAATGAATATGATAAATTTTTTCAACAACCAATGGAATTACTTGCTTATGCAAGAATACTAAAAAAATCAAAAGATGTCAGAAAAAATTTGTATACTATTAATGAAAAAGGTTTGCTGGAGTATATTTCTATAAGTGAAATGAATTCATTAACGTTCCTAAATTTATATATAACAAAAGTGTTAAAAGATTCAGAAATATATTATTTATTTGATAATTTCTTTAATAATCCAAATAAAGATAATTTTGAAAAAATGAAAAAGGGATTTGGAAGATATATAGTTTTTAATACACCAATACAAACTATCGTAGAATGTAATAGAATTTTTACGAAAGTATTAAACCCAATGGCATTCTTTAAGAATACTTCAGGTGCTGTACGTGGTTATATGTCAAAATACAAAGTCACAAAAGATATGCTAATGTATAATAGAGATAATTTTAGAGATATTTATTCTAATAAGCCTAAAGACGTAACTCGAAAAGAACATAATAGTACTAAAGTATTAGAAATAAATGAAAATTATATTTATTATCAAATGGAAAAAGCAAAGAAAATATTGAGATTGTATAATGACCAATTTAGAAATGGAAAATCCGAAGTAGTTACTAATTTTGATAGTAATGAAAATGCCACTCATATCCATCATATTTTTCCAGATAGCGAATTTAAAGAAATATCATATTTTATTGAAAATCTTATAGCACTTACTCCTACACAACATTTAAATTACGCTCACGAAAATGGAAATACTAGGACTATAAATAAGTCTTTTCAACAAATTTGCTTGATGTCTAAAGTAGGATCTATCGAGGAAAATCTGAAAAATTCTGATAATGTTATATACTCATTTGAAAAGTTCTCATATGTACTAAGTGTAGGTTTAAATGAAACGGAATTTTTACAAATTGAAGATATGAATTTTGTGGAATTAGTAAGATTAATTAGTAATTCGTATATTAAGAGCAATTAGTTTTGCTTTTTTAATTGCATTTAAAAGGTCATTTTTAAATGCATAATAATGGATGGAATAAGGAGATTATTTTTTACCTTGCTTTTTCATTTTTTCGAGTTATCATATATATAATGGCATTAGTAATATTTAAAGTTCTGAAAAAATTTTCGGATTTTTTTCGGAAAATTTTCGTGTTTTTTCTGAACTTTTTTCTGATTGATTTAAGAATGTCAAGGGTCTATACTGGATATAATAGTAATAATTATACTTTATATCAATTTGAGGCTATACATTCGCTTATAAATTTTGTAGTAAGTATATTATTGCATTATGCATAATCATTTGTGGTTGTGCTTTTTTTGTGCCATTAAAGGAGGGATTGACATGGTAATTATTTAAATCATTGAAAGATAAGATGATAATTAGAATTTAATGGAAAAATATCTATATTAGTGTACCTAATATAAAAAGTGCATATGTTGAAATATGTACTTTTTGCTTTAAAATTATATAAAAAACTGGTAATTTTGTTCTAACAATTGTTAGACATTTATACTTTTTTGTAAGATTTATTCTAAAAAGTGTTATTACAAATGTATGACAAAAGATAAAATGTATGACAATGTATTTCTTTGTATTGCCTTATTTTATGGCTAGCTCACCACTGGTGATGTTGATTGTCAGCCACACTTATCCTGATAAAAACAGATACACGGAAATGTACTCGAAATTCATTAAAATAAGTAAAATAAGGTACACAAAAATATATCATAAAAGGAGGTGAAAAAACAAATGAATAATAAAGAATATGTAATTATTAAAGGAAAAATAAATGTTAATTTAGATAATGTGTTTAAATTAATGTTGAAAAATCTTAATATGACTAAACAAGATTTTATAGAAAAAAGTGTGCTAGAGTTTGTAGCAAAAAATGTCTTTTTAGTAATTAAAAAAGAAGATCAAAAAGATAGAGATTAATAGGAGGAGTGATATATAGATAAAAAATCAACAATAGATAAAGAATCTTTGAATATAATTTATTATAAGAATAAAAGGGGTCAAAATGTGGGGATAAAATATATTATAAATAATGTTTATGATGATCTATCTGAATCAGATAAAAAAAATAATTTTAATATTAAACTTTTAAAAATAATTGCTATTTTAGAATACTTGAAAGAAGACTACGATACATGATAAATGTATGTTATAATCACACTAGTTATAAAAATAACTGCTTACTTAATAATTATTGCCAAGAATTTGGAGGTAATAATTATGATTATTAATGGTGGTGATAACCTTACAAAAGAAACAATTAAAATTCTGCGTGTTGCTATTTATTTAAGATTATCTGATGAAGATAGAAATAAAGCTAATGCTAATGATGATAGTGAGTCTATCAAAAATCAACGAAATTTACTCATGGGCGAGGTTAATAAACATGAAGACTGGATAATTTATGATGAATACTGTGATGAAGATTTATCTGGTGCTGGAACATATAGACCTGAGTTTGAAAGATTAATTGAAGACTGTGAAAATGGTAAAATTGATATTGTCTTATGTAAAAGTCAATCAAGATTTTCAAGAGATATGGAAGTAATTGAAAAGTATTTACATAATAAGTTTATTGAGTGGAATGTAAGATTTTTAAGTTTTACTGATAATGCAGATACAAATAATCTTGGTAATAAAAAGTCCCGTCAAATTAATGGTCTTGTTAATGAATGGTATTTAGAAGACTTATCAAATAATATTAAAGCGGCATTTGATGTTAAAATGAAAAATGGTGAGTTTATAAGTCCATTCGCTTCATATGGTTATATAGTTAATCCTAAAAATAATAATGAATTAATTATTGATGAAGAAGTAAAAGAAAACGTTAAAGAGATATTTAATCTTTATTTGATTGGTTATGGATATCAAGCTATTGCAAAACAACTAAATGAAAGAAAAATACCTTGCCCATCTCTTTATAAACATTTGAAAGGATATAAACTTAATGTTATAAGTAGTAGAAATATTGAAGATATTAAATGGAGCCATAATGCCATTAAAACAATACTTACAAATGAAATATATATTGGTAATTTAATTCAAGGGAAAAGAACAACAGTTAGTTATAAAAACAAAAAAATTGTTAAAAAATCAAAAAACAGATGGGTAAGAATACAAAATGCACATGAACCTATTATTGATATGAATACTTGGAATGGAGTTCAAGCAAAAATTATGAATAATTCTAGGGCTTGTACTAAAACAGGAATGGTTCATATATTTTCTGGTAAAGTTTATTGTTTAGAGTGTGGGCATTATTTAAAGAAAAATTGTACTCAAAAGCATGAATACTTAGTCTGTACATCAACAAGAAATGGTTATGATGATTGCATCAACAAATTATCTATCAGATTCGATTTTTTAGAAAACCTTATTTTAGAAGAGATTAACAAAATATTTAGTAAATATTACGATATAGAAAAATTAAAAAAAGGAAGTCTAAATAGTTTTAAATCTAATTATCAAGGCAAGATAGATTCTCTAATAAAAGAAAAAAAATTATTGATGAGAAAAAAAGAAAATAAAGAGAAATATTTAAAAACTTTATATAAAGATCGTGTTGATGGTATTATTTCAGTTAAAGAGTTTACTACACTGCAAGCTGACTATTTAAAATCTGATGATAAGTTTGATGAATTAATTGATGATATAGATAAAAAAATAGAAGTTCTAAAATCAAAAGACAGTATAAAAAGAAATAATCAAAGTATTTTTGAAAAATATAAGAAAATTGATAAATTAAATAAAATAATAGTTGATGAATTTATAGATAGAATTGAGATTGGTTCTTTAAACAAGGAAACAAGTGGAAGAAATATAACAATAAAATGGAATTTTAACATTTAGAAAAGCACAATCCCCTTATTTATGGGATAAGAAATGATAAGTGTGGGTTAATGTAAGCATCCAACTCGTTGTCTCATACCTCCCGATAAATTATTAGGATATGTTTTTAGAAAAGATGATAAACCGAAATTTGATAAAAGTTTTTCAACATATGCAATATTATGAGGGGTTTTATTATGTTTAATAT
>JAQVWT010000079.1 GCA_028709545.1 Bacilli bacterium | reverse complement strand
TATTGCCATATAAATAATTGGAGTATCTAACATATTAATAAACAATTTAAATAGATATGTTGATATACCAATACTTAATACAGTCGTCAGTGGTACTTCTCCGATATATGCAATTATTGTAAAAAGGAAAGTATCTATTAATTGACTAACCATGGTACTGCCACTTTTTCTAATCCATAGAGCTTTATATTTTTCCCTTAATTTACTATATAACCAAGTATCATAAAATTGGCTAATAACATATCCTGTTATACTAGCAAGCGTAATTCTTATATTTAAAGTGAATATCGTCATTAAACTATCACTCGCAAAATCATTAGCACTAGGAATATATATTAATGATAAACACATTAAAACAGTCATTGCTACCATACTAGAAAAACAATAAAAAATAGACTTTCTTGCTACTTCTTTACCATACTTTTCATTTAATATGTCTGTTGCTAAAAAAGTAGTTCCATATAAAATATTGCCTAAAGAGGTTTCTACTCCGAATAAATAAACTAATTTAACTGTTTGAATATTAGAGATGATGGTTGCTAAAACTAACCATATAAACAATCCTGTTTTTCCAAAAAACTTATAAAATAATAGTACTCCTACAAAACTAATAATCAATGTTATAACCCAATATAATTCATTCATGCTAACACTCCTACATTGATTATATCACAATAAAAGTAGAATATATTTCTTTTATATTCTACTTTTTACTTAATTTAAAATATTAATCCGCTTTGTTTTTCCTTAGTTCTAACATCGTAATAGCGTTTGCACTCATCAGATAACTTTAAGTTATTTTCTTTTTCTATTTCTTCTAGTATTTCAATAATATCAAGTTCACTAATCTTTTCTAAATACTTTTCAAAATTAGGATACTTTCTTAATATTCTTTTAAACTTAGATTCATAGAATGCTGGTGCTATAAAAGAGTTACCTACTGAGTACGGAAGATTATGGTTGTGATATCGATCAAAAACACAACCTTCTTTAATGCACTCATAAGCTTCAGCATAATCAAATAATGGTGCAAAAGTGGTTTTATTACCATTCTTTTCAAATAAGAAGTTAGCCGATACCCTATCTGCTTGTCCCATAACATAATCTAGTGATGTCATCTTAAATATGGCATTAATTAGTTCTGGATAATCTTCCTCGCGACAATATTTTTTTAATTTAGTTATGTTTTTATAATCAGGTTTTGTTTTTTGATTAAATCCTAATTCAAACATATTAACATATTCACTATCTTTATTTATAAAATTCTCAGATAATATCCCATATAAGGTCATATTCTTTCCACAATCCATAATAGCAGGTATATTATTAACTGTTTGGAGCTCTAACCTTTTAGCAATTTTAGGACCAATTAACTCATTTAAAATGGTAAATAAACGATTAGAAAATTTAAAACGATAATATTTTCCATTTACCTCATGCCAATGGAATGCATTTTTAGCATCATATATAGTTGTTTTAGTTTCTGTAACTATCTTTTCTATCTCTTCTTCTGTTCGATTAACTAGTTTAATGTGAACACAATTATCAGCATCATAAACATTTTCAAACACAATACATAACTCCTTTTCTTAGTGGTTATCTATTATAGCATAATAAAAATTAATTACAAATTCACAATTATCTATCATTATTTTTTATAGATTGCTTTTTTATATGATTATAGTATAATTTTATTTGAAGACATATGAGAAAGGAATTTTTAGAAAATGAAATCTAATTTAAAAAAACTTGGATATGCTATATTCCATAAAACTTTTATACGAATTAAAGAATACAACAAAGAAGCCTTAAAAGACAAAACTTATATTATGTGCCCTAATCATACTAGTGATTTAGATGGACCAGTATTATGGTCATCTAACGAAAACATGAAGATAATGGCAAAAAAAGAATGCTTTAAAAATAAGTTGACGGCTAAGTTCTTAACTAGTATTAATGTTATGAGCGTTGACCGAGATAAACATGGTAGTTCTGAAATAAAGGAAGCTATCCGTTACTTAACTGATGATGAAGAAAATAAAGTATTTATGTTGTTTCCTCAAGGTACAATATCTGATATTAATAAAAATGCTTTAGCTCGTATTAAAAATGGTGCCTTTTTTATTTCAGCAATGTCTAATACCCCAATGGTTCCAGTATTTATTGAACAACCACGTTTATTTAGAAGAAGTCGTATTGTTTATGGCGAAGAATATATACCTGATATTCTAAACGAAAAAAGAAAAATTGATCGAGAAAAATTAGAAGATGCTAAAGCTTATTGGCAACAAGAAATATTCAGATTACAACAGCAAGCGGTCGAACTTGAAAATAGACCTATTAGAAAAATTAAATTAAATAAAAAACACGCTAATAATAACTTTGGTTAAAACTATTCTTTTGAATAGTTTTTTTATTTTTTTGAAACATTTTGTAGTGTATAATTGTATTTATAGTAGGGAGGAAATATTATGCTTACTATGAAAGAAAAATATATTAAAGAAACAATTGAAAAATATAGTAATATGATTTATCGGATATGTTTAATGTATTTAAAAAATAATTTAGCTGCGGAAGATGCTTACCAAGAGATTTTTATTAAAATAATGGAAAAGTCTCCAATATTCGTTAATGAAAATCATCAAAAAGCATGGATTATTACTGTGACTACTAATCATTGTAAAAATATTTTAAAAAAAAGAACTTACTACAAGACTATTACTTATGATGACAATATTAATATTCCAA
>JAQVWT010000078.1 GCA_028709545.1 Bacilli bacterium | reverse complement strand
TTATTATATCCAATTAGTTTAGGGATAATCAGTTATGTTTTAATAATAATTAGAAAAAAAGATGTTAACAAAAAACAAATATTTAAATTTTATAATAATTTCATATTAGTTTCTGGTTTATATGTTCTGATTTATATTTTTGTATCGTTATGGTCTTTATTATTCATTATACCTGGAATAATAGCTGGTATCAGCTATGCAATGGCGCCATATATAATGGTAGATGGAAATGAAGATCCACTGAATTGTATTCGTAAAAGCAAAAAAATTATGAACGGATATAAATGGGATTATTTTAAATTTATGATTAGCTACTTTGGTTGGTATTTAATAATTATTTTTGCATTTTGGTATGTTATTCCTTATGTTATGGTTTCAGAAGCTCTTTATTATGAAGAACTTAAAAAATTAAACGAAACCAATTGACAAACCGTCTAAAATCTTATATTATTAATTTAGGCATGATATTAAATCATGCTGTGATATCTCTAACGACTTAATGTTAGAGTGTATCAACCAAAACCCCCTGAAGGAGCCGAGAGGCTCCATTTTTGTTTATATTAAAGACTTTGCGTCTTTTTTCATTTTTTTAGGTACACTTTTAGGTGCGTTTTTTTGAAAAATGAGTTGTTTTTTGACTTGCTTATAGAAGAAAAATGGCAAACTTTTCAATGAAAATTAATGATTGGTGTTATTAATTTATGTGGTATATTTAATATGTAATTAAAAAGCGAGTGAAGCCGACTCTTGAAACGGCAATTAAAAAAGCAGGAGAATCCAGCCTTAAATGGAAATCAAAAAAGTGAGTGAAGTCAGCTCTACAAATGACAATTAAAAAAGTAAGATTGGAGGGGAACCTCTAATCTTTTGTTTTATGACAAAACTAATGACAAATAGAATTTCATCATTAAGTTTGACAAAACTACTGCAAAAGTTCAAATTAGCAGTAGATCTGTCAAGTATTTAATAAAAGTAAGTTTCCATTTCTTTATAATTCCTCATTGACAACAGGAATCCAGTAATAATTCTTATGTTGGTTGCAATATCTTAAAAAGATATTACAACAAGTATGGCGAATTAATACTGCCTATTATCAATGATTTGCTTATAAAGAAATATGATTATCGTGATATAATAAACATTGACAAAATTTTTAGGGAGGTTTGGTAATATGTATGGATTAATTCGTTTGGGTAGTGTACTTGTTAGACAATTCTGTTTTCCTAATCCTTTTTTAAACTATATTTCTGATCAAGGACAAGCAGAATTGTTTAATTTAGTTTTTGGTGGAGTAATATTGCAATACTTAGCATACTGGACTACAGGTATTTATTATGAAAAGAATTCTTGTCCAGCATTAGGAAGTTTAAGTTATCTGATCTGGTACGCTGCATATACTTTTTATTTTATTTTTATTGGGAATCATATTAATAACTTAAAGATAGCAATAACCATTTTAGTAATATCTATTGCTTTGGTATTTATAGTAATATATTTAATCACAAATAAAATCAGAGATAAAAGTTACTTCTAGAATTCCAAAACATAATTATTTATGATAAAATTAATTTAGGGATAGAAGTAGTGGTGAAGTATGTTAACAATAAACTATAGGCAAGTATATGAGACAAGTGAATCTGGTGAAAAAGAATGGATTTTAATTTTATATGATATTTCCGCAAACCATTATGTTGGAGTCCCTGTTTATTCAAAAGAATGTGAAGGAAGTATTTATTTAAATTCAATCAATAAATATGCTATTCCAAACAAAATTAAAGACTATAATAGATCTAAAATGAATAGATGTATTTACCTACAAAATAAGCCTCTCAGATTATCAAAGAAAGACTATGCTAAATTAATAACTTCATGCAAGGATTCAGTAATTAACTATTTGAATGAGAATGTGAGCGATGACATTGATGGCATTTCATATTTAAAGTGGTGTAGAGACAAATATAATCTTAATACGGAAGATATTCAACTCGATAATTTAAAACAAAATGGTATTTATTGGGTTAATATGGGAATAAATATTGGTAGTGAATTAAGAAAATTGAGACCTGTAATTTTATGGAGATCAACAGGTGACAAAAAGACATGGACTATGATTCCGTTGACTACTAAAAAAAGAAATGATAATTACTATTTCCATTACGATTTGGAATGTCTAACAGAGGGTAGTGCAAAAATAGAAAATATTATGAATTATAGTTATAAAAGAATATTAGCTCCATATTTTTCTAAAGACAAACTAGCAATAATAACTAAAAAAGATTATGAAGAAATTTCAAAGATCATTGAAAGATATTATTTATTTAAGTAGTGTCGAATTATTACAAATTTTGTCGAAAATCGTTGACAAGCATGTAATAAGGCGGTATAATTTAATTACATTTAATTAATGCATGTATGTATTTACATATGTGGAAGTTTGTAATTCAAAAACTAGCTCTGCTAGTTTTTGCTTTATATAACTAATAATTGTTAGATAACTGCATATAATATTAATACATTTAATTAGTGCACAGAAATGTGGTTTTTCACTGTTAGGTGCGCCCCTTTAAAGGGGCTTTTTTATATATAAGGAAACTGCGTTCAGTCAAATAATCAATAAAACCCACGATTTTGAATCGTGGGTTTTAAATAAGCATGTTAAATCAACTTATCTGATTTTCCGTCCAATAAGCTGATACAGCAGTTTCTTTTCCACATTTTTGGCAAGCTAGTGTAGAAACTTTTTTCTTAGTTTTCAAATGGTATTTCTTTCTAGACATTTCGTCATAAAT
>JAQVWT010000077.1 GCA_028709545.1 Bacilli bacterium | reverse complement strand
ATCTGGGTATCCAGACCCAGTATGAGTCATCTTCTGTTTTAGCGTTCGCCCACTTTTTAGCATTATAATCATACCAACTTGAATCTTCTTCTGTTGTTTCGATTTCCTTAAATTCATCATCCCATTTCACTGGAGTCATGCCAGCAAATAAGACTGGTTTATTTACGCCTTTTGTTTCATCATAAGGAATATCATTATAATCAAAATTTTCTACTAAAACATGAGCTTTTATTTGTTTTCCTTGGTTTTCGTTTTGATCATATTCCTCATTTGGAAAATATAGTTCTAAGTTATATGTATGAGTTTTATTATTGTCTGTTGGTACTTTAAAGTTTCCATAACCTAAAGTATAAATTCCATCACCAGTTCTTATATTAGTGAGTACATTAATTGAAGTGGCAACGTTTCCACTATTATCATTGTTAGTACTTATCATTTTATACTGAATAGCGTTTTCTGAAAATGTATTTGATTCAACGACTAAGCTTATTTTATATCCCATTGGTATATTAGTATTATTAAATCCCGTTACGGTAAATGTTTTGGTTCCAAATGGAGTATTACTTGGAGCAATATTATCAACATCAACCTCACTTCCACCATTAAAGGTAATAAGCATTTTACCACCTTTTACAGTGATTGTAGTTGTTTCTTCACCACCAGTTATATTAGCAGTAAAATATGCGAAGGATAGCCCGATTGTTATTATTAATAGTAATATAATACCGAGTACAGCTGGTACAATGATGTTTTTTTTGTTCATAATGGTATCCTCCTATGTTTTCTAATATAATTTTATCATTTTAAACTTACTTATTCAAGATGAAATTTAGCCAAAAAAAAGAAGCTAAGCTTCCTTTTTTTTAATCGTTAAATTAGTTTAAAGCGTCTTTTAATTTGCTTCCAGCTTTAAATGAAGCAGCCATTTTTTCAGGAATACGGATTTTTTCTTTTGTAAGTGGATTAATTCCATCTCTTGCAGCACGTTTTTTAGCTGTAAAAGTTCCGAATCCTACTAATGCTACCTTTCCTTCATTTTGAAGCCCTTCAGTGATGCCTGCGATTGTTGCATCTAGTGCACGAGCAGCATCAGCTTTTGTTAAGTTAGCAGCTTTTGCAATAAATTCTACTAATTCAGTTTTTGACATAACGATTACCTCCCATATAAGTATTTTATAAGGCGTTAGTGCCCTACAAGTATAAATTATCATTAAATAAAACAAAAAGCAATAAAAAACACTCTTTTTGTTTGAAAAAGTGTGTTTTTACTAGATAATACCTACTTATTAGTGACTATTTACTGTAAATTCACAGTTGTTATAATACTATAGCAATTAAATTATGACTTCCTTTATTAACTATCTTAGTGACTGTATTTGATAATTTATATCTTGTTGCCTCTGGCATCATTGATAATTTTGCTTGAATTCCTTCTTTAACAATCATATCTAGACTTCGACCAAATATTTCACTTTTCCAAATACTTTCGGGATCATTTTCATAATCTTTCATAATGTAATTAATAAGTTCTTTGCTTTGAAGTTCAGTTCCAATAATTGGTTCAAAGGTTGATTCAACATCGACTTTCATTAAATGAATACTTGATGCGACTGCTTTAAGTTTAACGCCATAGCGTGATCCTTGCTTAATAATTTCTGGTGTTGATAGTTTCATATCTTTTAAAGTAGGATAAACAATTCCATAACCGGCATTTTTAGCCATTTTAAGTGCTGACTTAAGTGAACTTGTTTCTTCTTTATTTTCAGCATACTCAGTAAATACTTTTAAAAGACTTCCTTTAGTAATAGTTATACCACCCATTACTTCTCTTAAGATATTGTTATAAAGATCATCACTACTATTTAAATTAAGTGTGACCATTCCATTTGAAGTATCAACATTTGATATATAAGCTTTATCAATAAATTCACTGTTTTCAAAATAACTAATAATATTATCAACATCTTTAAGTTTAGAAACATTCATCATACTTTCTTTAATCTTATCTAAATAATGTTTCTTTACTTCATTCTCATTATCTAAAATATGAACCCATTCTGGTACTTTTATTTCTACATTTAAAACTGGAAATTCATATAATGCTGTTTTTAAAATATCATACATTTCAAGTTCAGTCATTGATTCAATATTAATCGGCATAACAGGTGCATTATAATTATCAGTTAAGTTTTTAGCAAGACGAATAGCTTCATCACTTCCTGGATTTTTAGTATTAAGGATGATAATAAATGGTTTATTAATAGCAGTAAGTTCAGTAATTACTTTTTCTTCAGCTTCCATATATTCTCCACGAGTAAACTCGCCTATTGAACCATCGGTTGTGACTACTATCCCAATTGTTGAGTGATCTCTTATTACTTTTTCAGTACCTATTTCTGCAGCTTCAATAAAAGGAATCTCTTCACTATACCAAGGAGTTTTAACAAGTCTCGGATTACCTATTTCATCTTCATAGCCAGATGCCGACTTTATTACATAACCAACACAGTCAATTAGTTTAATATTAGTCGTAAATTCATCAATAGTTATCGTAGCGCCACTTGATGGGACAAATTTAGGTTCAGTTGTCATGATAGTTTTTCCAGGAGCACTTTGTGGTATTTCATCTAAACATCTTTTTTTGTCTTGTTCATTATCAATATTAGGAATAACTAGTGTTTCAATTACTTTTTTAATAAATGTTGATTTACCAGTTCTAACTGCTCCTACTACTCCTAAATATATTTCTCCCTGCCCCCATGCTGAGATGCTACTAATTATCTCTTTTTTTTCCATATTTTCTTCCCTTTCACTATAAAATTTATGAACAAAAAAAAAAGATATGCATATTATCTTTTT
>JAQVWT010000036.1 GCA_028709545.1 Bacilli bacterium | reverse complement strand
GGAAAAGGTAGTATTTTTACAATAATAATAAAACAGAAAATGGTGAATAGTAAATGAGTTATAATAATAAGAAAGTTATTTTAGTTGATGATAATAACATGATGTTAAAAATTGCTACCAAAGTATTAGAAAAATATAATTTTAATAAAATTGATACTAAAACGAATGCTTTTGATTGTATGCAAGCTATTAATCAAAATGAATATGATTTAATAATAGCTGATGATATGATGCCAGAAATGAGTGGTACAGAAATGATGTTTAAATTAAAAGAAGCTGAAAATTTTAAAATTCCAATTGTGGTTTTAACAGGGAATGTAGAAATACCTAATGCAAAAGAACATTATTTAAATCTAGGTTTCGATGATTTTTTAGCAAAACCTATAAACCTAGAAGAATTGGATAGAGTAATTAAAAAATTTATATTATAATTTAAATTTGTTAAATTATAATATTTGATTGTTTTTAATAACTCAAAATAATAAGTTAGAGGTGTTAAAATGAGTAAAAAAATATATTTAGATAAAGACGGTTATCAACAATACTTAAATGCTATAACCGAATTACATGACAAATTAAAAACAAATAGCTTTCAAAAAAGCGAAGCTTATATTTCTTCTACAGGTAATGGGTGGCATGATAATTATGAATTTGAAGAATCTAAAAGGATAGAAAATGGATTAATTACTCAAATAAATAACATGAACCAAAATTTAAATAAAATAGAAATTATTAAAAGTGACAAAGCCGATAGCAGTATTGTAAACCTAAATGATATTATAGAGGTACAATTTTTAATAAATAACAATAACAACACAGATATTTTCAAACTAACAGGTAATTATTTCACCAAAGATGACTCAGAGTATGATGAGTTAACTCTAAATAGCCCAGTTGGCAATGCAATTTATCACCAAAAAATTGGGAGTATAGTTGAATATAATGTTGAATCTAATATATATAAATTAAAGATTGTTAGAAAGGTAGGTGGCTGAAATGGTAGATATAAATTTAAATTTATATAGGATATTTTTTGTTTTAGCAAACTCAAAAACTTTTATTGAAGCTTCAGAGAAATTATGTATTTCTCAACCAGCGGTGAGTAAACATATTAAAAATTTAGAACAAAGTTTAAATATCAAATTGTTTCACAGAGATAATACTGGATTAAAATTAACTACTGAGGGTAGAGAATTATTAGAATATATTGAGAAATCTTACAATATTTTAATAGCGGGTCAAAGAAAAATAATGGAAAATCAGAACTTAGATCATGGCAGTATAATAATTGGAGCACCTTCGCATATAGCTTCGTTTTATTTAATGAATTTTATTAGATTATTTCGCAATGATTACCCTGGTATTTTTATAAGAATTATTAGTGGCTCTACATCATTTTTGCTAGAAGAATTAAAACAGCATAAAATAGATTTCATGATTGACAGTTCTCCTATAGAATTTGATTTTTCTAATTTAATAGTAGAAAAACTTATATCTTTTGATACTTGTTTTATTACACATAAACAAAGTTTATCAAATATTAAGCATGAGGATTTAGAAAAGCATGAATATATAATGCCAGTTGAGAGAAGTAATATAAGAAAAAATATTGAAATAGAGTTAAGGAAAAATAATATAAAATTACCTGTAGTACTAGAGGTTGAGACAACAGAGTTGATAATAGATGCTGTAAAAAATGATATCGGAATAGGTTATGTGATAAAAGAAGCTGTCAAAAATGAAATAATAAAAGAAAATTTAT
The DNA here is from genome assembly GCA_028709545.1 of Bacilli bacterium. Lineage (GTDB taxonomy): Bacteria > Bacillota_I > Bacilli_A > RF39 > UBA660 > DUUS01. Next base: position 10,160 of record JAQVWT010000036.1, on the reverse strand, counting down.
TTGTTATTAATTCAGAACATGAATTGCCTAAAATTGAATTAAATTTAGTTTATATTAATGAATATCTGACTATGGCTTCAAAAAAAATTATTAATGATTATATAAAAAAATAATCATTTTTTTTTGCAATTTCTATAACTTAAAGTTATAAAAATATAAAAATAATGTATTGTAAGTTATACAACCTATGATGTATAATTGGTTTAATATTATTGTTAAATTAATGGATGGCAGGTTTGATATGATAAAATTAATTGCTATAGACTTAGGGGGAACACTTTTAAATGATGATAACACAATCTCAATTGCAAATCTAGAAGCGTTAAATTATGCTGAAAGTAATGGAATTAAAATTGCTTTGGCAACTGCAAGAATGTATTCATCTACTAAATATATAAGCGAACTTATTAAATGCGATTACGGAGTATTTAGTAATGGAAGTTTTGTGTATGATATAAAAGCTAATCATATTATCAGAGAACAATTGTTACAAACAAAGGCAATCTTGAAGTTAATAAAATTTGCCAAAAGTAAAGACATTTATCTTCATCTTAATCATCGATTTAAAGAAGGTTCCGATACATATGACTATTTTACAATGAAACATTTATTATTAAACGAACAATATCCTGAAAAATTAAAAAACAATATTTTTTTAGTAGAAGATATAATCACTCATGTTTTGGATTCTAATGATATATTAAAATTAATACTTGTCTCTGAAAAGCCATTAGATTCCGTACTTAATGAAATAACTGAGATTTTAACCGAATTTAATTTGAATGTAACAGAATATTATAAAAACTTAAGGGAAACATTGATTGAAAAAACTATAAATTATATTGAAATTGGACAAACAATGGATACAAAATTTTCTGGTTTATGTAATTTATTAGAATATTTAGGATTTAAAAGAGAGGAGATTTTATTTATAGGTGATGGTGAAAATGATTATTCGATGTTTAAAGAACTTGATAATACAGCTTGTATGAACAATGGTAGTGAAAAAATAAAACAACTTGCAAAATATGTAACAATAAATAATAATAACAATTCTGGAGTAGCTGAAGCTATATATCATTTTGTAAGATAAGGGGGATTAATTATAATGAAAAATGATGATGTTAATTTTATTTTAAGTGATTTGCATAAAAAAATAGGAATTACTAAAATTGAACTTTTTAAGTTAAATAAAAATGAATTTATTTTAAATCAAAAATATTTGATTAAATTAAATGATACACCTGATTTAAAGTCGAAATTCTTGATATACACAGATACGAATTTTAAATATTCGCTTTATAAATATAAAAATAGATTAAAGGATGGGAAATAATGAAAATAGCAATTGAAGGAATGGATGGAGTAGGAAAAACAACTATAGCCAAAAAAATAGCAGAAGATAATGGGTTGATGTATATAGATAAACCATTGCATTATTTCTTTGAAGATAATGCAGAAAATGGGTATGCTGATCTTATGAAAATGGCTAATCGCTTATATGATGTTGATGATCCAGTAATAAGATCATGGTTTTTTGGTTTAGGAAATTTAGTTTGTTTTAGAAAATTCCAAGATCAAGGATTTGTAGTAGACAGGCATTTTGTTTCAAATTATTTTTGGAATGGATCTGATGAAAGCTATCAAGTTTTCGAATCAATGATAAATATAATTAGTGTACCCGATTTAACAATTCTACTATATGCAACACCTGAAACAAGATTAAAAAGACTTATTAAGAGAGATCCAAATGACAAGGATATAACTGATCCTGAAAAAAAAGTTGATGGTTATGATAAAATGCTTAAATTTGTAGAGTTATTTAAACTACCATATTTATTTATTAATACTGAAGATAAAACGATTGATGAAATTGTAAATGAAATCAATATCGAACTTGATAAATTATCTGTTTCCTTAAATAATAAACCGTTTGTTAAAAGGTTGGAAAAATAATGTTGAAATTTTTAGGAGTAGGTGGAGCATTCACAAAAGAAAATGGTAATACTTCAGCTTATTATTATGTTGACAGTAAAAGTATTTTATTAATTGATGTAGGAGAATCAATTTTTAACGAAGTTTTAAACCGAAATTTATTAGATAATATAGAAAATATTTGTATTTTAATTACACATTTTCATTCTGATCATATTGGAAGTTTAGGGAGTTTATTATTTTATTGTGATTATCTTAATCTTTCTACAAAAATTGTGTTTCCAAATGTCGAAATAATGAAGACCATAATAAATCTATTTGGATTAGATTCAAGTATTTTTAATATAATACAACCTAAAGATGTTAAAGAATTTAAAGTACGAGAACTGAGGCAAGTTCACGACCAAATGGAAGCATATGGATATTTATTAAAACTTGATGGTAAAACGGTGTACTATTCTGGTGACACGAAAATCATTCCAACGGAAATTTTAGAACATTTAAATGCCATCGATTATGTCTATCAAGATGTAAGAGATAGTGATTATCCACATCATTTATCCGTAAGTGAATTAGAACAATTAATACCTTTTCAATATAGAGATAAAATTAATTGTATGCATTATCCTGATAATACCAATTTAAATAAAATTAAAAAATTAGGATTTAAATATGTTAGAAAAGAGGAAATTAAGTGAAAGAAAAATTACGAATGGATCTAAAAGGATATCAAGAATATTTAGCAGAAATTATAAAATTAGAAAAACAATTAAATGATTTAAGAAAATATAAAGGAACTGATGCTATTTATCAGGGTGATAATTGGCATGATAATCCAACTTTATATCAAGTTGAAAGTCAAGAAAGAAGTTTAATGTTTCGTATTAAAGAAATGAAAGAAAAAGCATTAGAGATTGAAATTATCGAAAAAACAGCAAATGATGAACTAATAGATGTAGGTGACACAGTTGTAATTGATATGATATTCGCACCTGATGATCAAGAAGAGCAAACATTTACTTTGATTGGTGGGAATCCTGACTTTGAATTAGATATACCACAGATTTCCATTAATAGTCCTTTAGGTGCATCAATTTACCACAAAAAAATAGGTGATCAAACAAGTTATACAGTTGAGCAAAGAATAATAAATATTTTTATTAAACAAAAATCGAATTTAAAAATGGAAGAAAACAATAAATACAAAAAAATGAAATAAATATATAGAAAGTATTAATTAAGAAGGTGTGATATGGAAATTTTAAGTCCTGCTAGTAACATGAATCATATAAAGATTGCAATTGATCATAAAGCTAATGCAGTGTATGGGGGATTAAAAAAATGGAATGCTAGAAATAAAGCGATAAATTTTAGTGATGAAGAATACAACATACTAATTGAAGAACTACATAAAAATGGTATTAAATTTTTTCTAACGTTAAATATTTTGATGTTAGATGAAGAAATTGAAGAAATCATTTGTTTTTTGAAAAAAAATAAATTGCCAGATTCTTTTATTGTAGCCGATATAGGTTTGATACAAAGGCTACATAAGGAATTTCCTAATGTGCCTTTGCATTTTTCAACTCAATTTGGATGTCATAATATTGACGATGTAAATTATATTAAAAGTATTAATGGTGATAGAGCAATTTTGGCGAGAGAGTTAACTTTACAAGAAATAAACAAAATAAAAGACAATACAGACATAGAACTAGAGAGCTTTATTTGGGGTTCTCAATGTTTAAGTTTTTCTGGATTGTGTTTCTTTGGTAGTTTTATTAATGGTGGAGGAGGAAATCGTGGGAAATGTATAATAACTTGTAGAGATGTTTATTGTGCAAATGGAGAAAAAGGACACCATCTTTATGTTCCTGATATGGATTGTACTAATTTGATTAGTAAATTAGATGGTATTGATTGTTTAAAATTAGAAGGAAGAAGAAGAAACCCGAAAGAAATTGCTAATATTTTAGACAAAATAAATCAAAAAATTGACTCTAAAATAAATGTAGGATATATGTACGGAACAAGGAGCAATCAAAATAACTTATATGAAAAAATTAATTCTAGAATAAAACCTGTAATGAAAGCGAGCGATTTGAAAAACATATCAAACAATGATGTTTTAATAGAATTCATGGAAAATAAACCAATAAAATTTTCAAGAGATTCTTCAAACCCAAATGTTATGTACGTATATACAGAGATTAAAAACAAATATAGTTTAATTAAAAAGAATATTAGTTTTGACGTTGTATTTGATAGGAATAAAGTTAAAGAAATTTTATATGTTAACTATAAAGGAGATGGACATACTTTTTTTGAAGGAAATAATAATGATCTACTTGAGTTGAATTTTGATGAAATAATAAAGAGCTTAGATAATCATAATCCAAATATCAACTTATATAAAATAAAATATATAAAAAATGACAGTGAAAAATATTTTATTAGTAAAACTTTACTTAATGAAGTAATAAATTATTTAGTTGAAGACTGCAAAACATCGCATTACGAACGAATTAAAAACAATAAAGTAATAGATAAAATGTATTTGGAAACTCAAGATGAAAGCATCATTGAAAAATACATAAATGATAAATTTATAAAAATAATCTATGATGTTTCCACAATTAATAAATTAAAAAACATAGATAAGTTTTTAGATAAATATAGTTCAAATATAATATATAAGCTACCAATTTTTAATTGGAAAAGTGACGATCTAAAACCATATTTGAGTTTACTAGAAGGACAAGAAATAATGTTTACAAGGTTATCACAAATATATTTATGTAAAGATATAAATTTCAAAAAGAAATATGTCGATTATACGATATATGTTTGGAATAAAAATGCTTTAAATTATTTAAAAGAAAATGGAATTGAAGAATTTACTGCATCACCAGAACTTAATTATGAAACGAATTTAAAAATTTTTGATAAAGAAAATGTACAAATGATTTTAGGTGGTAAATTACCATTAGTATATACACGGAATTGTTTTGACCATATTATGGGATGTTCTTCTTGTGGTAATATGAAACAAAATTTAAAAGAGATTAATAACACAGATAAATCTTTAAAATTCGAAATTTTATGTAATGAAGATTATAGATATATTTTAAATAAAGAGCCAATTTTAAATAATTACTTAACTTTAGATGTTAGGAATAATATAAAGTTTAGATACGTAACAATTGGTCAAGATACAGAAACGATAATTGAAACAGTAGAAATATTAAAAAAAGAAAACTATTATTCTGAATTGAAAAGAATACCTTTTTGGAAAGATTCTTATGAATGTAATATAGAAGAAGGTAAAGATTAATGGAGAAGATATTATATAAATCGAATAATGTCAAAAGCGTTGTTTCAGTAGGTAAACATGATATAGGTGGAAACAAGAAAATAATTATCTCTGGACCTTGTACTTTCGGGTCATATGAAGAAATTAAAAGTATTGTAATTGAACTAAAAAAACAAGGAATTGAAATAATACGTGGTGGAGCATTTAAAAGTAGAACAAACCCTCATTCATTTCAAGGGTTACAAGATGAAGGAATAGAGATTTTAAAACGAATTAAGAAAGAATTTTCTGTAAAAATTATAGCAGAGTTAATGACATGTGACCAACTAAAAAAGTATGTGGATGACATTGATATAATACAAATAGGAAGCCGTAATATGTATAATTATGACTTACTTAAAGAAGTAGGAAAACTTAATAACCAGTTCTCTTAAAAAGAGGATTAAATGCTACTTATAATGAATGGTTAATGTCTGCTGAATATATCTTAAAAGGCGGAAATAACAATATCATACTATGTGAAAGAGGTATTAGGACTTCATCTCAAGAGGAAACAAGAAATGTTTTAGATGTTCAAGCAATTCCTTATATAAAGAAAAATTTTAGATTTCCAATAATTGTTGTTCCATCTCTTGCAAGCGGAAAATCATACATGGTGGAATCAATGAGTAAAGCATCACTAATAGCAGGTGCAGATGGACTATTAATAGAAAGTCATATTAATCCTGAAAGTAGTTTGTGTGATGCAGAGCAACTGTTGATATGCATATTTTAAAAAAGATAGTAGATTTTAATGAAAGGTTGATAAATAATGAAAACTAAAAGTATTTGGGGAAATCCCCCAACTAGATTATACAAACTAATTAGTTTAGCCGAACAAAATTGGGGTAAAAAATATAAAGCTTGTATTGTTGGATGTTCAGACGGAAAATTTCTAATGCCGTTTGCTAGGAGAGGTACAACGGTTGTTGGCTATGATATAGACGACACAGCTTTGTATGGTGGAATTAAAGCATTCCCAATTATTGATAAGAAAGTAAAATATGATTATAAACCTGATTTTATTTCGAAAAAATATGAGTTAGAAGATAAAAAAGTTTTAGGTACTATAGATAGAATAAAATTAGAAAAAGTAGAAAATTTTGCAAAAGTAGAAAAAAGAGATTTTTATAGAGATGTTCCAAATGAAAAATATGATGTTGTTTTCACTAGTTGTTCATTACATTATAGTGCAAACCAAGATTTTACTTTACAAGAAAAAACACATAAACTACAGAATATTGTTAGTGAAGACGGGTACTTATATATGGATTATATGATGGCTATCGATGAAGATGATTATGAAAAATATCCTAGTTCTAAATTTTACAGAAAAAATGAAATATTAGATTTTTTTGATAGCGACTGGGAAATAATTTCTTTTAGAGAAAATCATAATCCTACATTTGAAGGAGCTCATGTAGATTGTGTTTATGATCATTTTCATAGATTTGGTTATCTTTTAGCAAAAAGGATTGGCAAAAATGATTAAAAAAGAAATATGTTGGAATGTAACAACTAGGTGTAATCAAGCTTGTAGATATTGCCACAGATTTTTAAGTATAGCCGATCTTTCTATAGAAGAAAATAAAATAATTTTATATAATCTTATTAATGAAGGAGTTACGGATATTACTTGGACAGGTGGAGAAGCTCTATTATTAAATGGTATTGACGAATTATTAGAAATATCTAGTAATAACGGAATAAAAAACAAATTAATAACAAATGGTAAATTATTAAATATTGATAGAATAAAAAAAATCGATAAGTATCTAGATAGTATAACTCTTTCTATTGATTCAACTAGTAGTTTAATAAACGAAAAACTAGGAAGAGGTATCGACCATTACAATAATATAAAGGAAATATTAAATTACTTAAAATTTAATTCAGATGTAAAAATAAGAATTAATAGTGTCATATGTAGCTATACTAAAAATGAATATAATAACTTAATTACTTTTTTAAATAATTATAATATTTATAGTTGGAGACTATTTAAATTTATGCCTTTAAGAGAAAGAGCAGTAACTAATAAAGATGAATTTTCCATTTCAATAGATGATTACAATGATATTATCAAAAAAGTGAAATTAAAAAGTAAAATTATTAATATCGATTCTAGAATTGAATCTGATATGGAAGAAAAATATATTTTAATTTTAGCAAATGGAGACATTGTAATAACGCAAAATGGTGTAGATAAAAATATTGGGAATGCACTTTCAGATAAAGTTTCCATTAATTAAAATATATCAAAAAATGTTAATAGGAGGAAAAGATGAGTTGGTATAAAGTTTATTTAAAGGATATAGAAAAAAAAGGAACAATAGATAATTATGTGGTAGATAAAATTAAAAATAAAAAACCTCTAATTAATTTAATAGAAAAATATGCAAAAACAAAAAACATAATAGAAGCAGGTTCAGGAACTGGTGTTTTATCAACGTATATGGCATCTATTGGTTACAATTCCATTGGAGTAGATATAGATAAAGAAATATTAGAATTATCAAAAAAAATCTCTAGAATTTACAATGCGAAAAACAAGCCGGAATTTATAAAAAAAAGTATTTTCGAATTAGATTATAAAAAGGACCAATTTGATGTATCTTTTAGTAATGGGGTTTTGGAGCATTTTAGTGACGACGAAATTATACGTGCATTAGAACAACAGTTATACATTGCTAACATAGTTATTTTAGGAATACCAACAAAGTATTTTAATCAAGAGGAAGCAATGTATGGTGATGAAAGATATTTATCATATTCTACTTGGCGAAAATTAATAAAAGAAGCAAAAGGAACTATTTTAGAAGAAAAATCAATGCATTACATGGCTTTAAAATCAAGATTGTTAAATTTTAAAAAATATTTTAGACCATATCCATATAGAATTTTTGTTATTAAAAAAAATTAGTAAAGAAAAAACAAGTATTAAATGCTATAATATTAATGGAGGATAAGATATGCAAAAAATAGAACAAGAAGTAAAAGTATTAGAAATTAATGTTGAGAAGATAAAGAAACAGCTAATAGAAATAGGAGCAATTTTTAAGGGAGAAAAAAATCAAAAAATTTATGTATATGATATTCCTTCTTTGTATTATCGATTTTTAGAAATAAGAGAACTACTAAATATTGATTCTCCAATATTCATATCTACTAATTTAAAAAAATTAAAAACTTTAATGTTAGAATTTAATGATTTAGTGTCTGAGAAAGAATTAGAAAAAATAAAACAAAGAATCAATGTCATAAATATAATTGATATTCATCAACTACCAATTGTAAAAGTTAGAGAAATACTTTCAGATTCAATGCTAGAAAAGCAATTTCGTGAATTTATTATTAATCCAAATAAGTGGGTAAGATTAAGAGAAAGTAATGGTAAAGTAGAATTAACTACTAAACATATATTGGAAAAGCAAGAATATAAATTTCAAAAAGTACTAGAAAATGAAATAGATGTGTCATCTCTTGAAGAAACAAATTTAATTTTAGAGAGTATTGGATTAAGTCGAAGAAGTTATCAAGAAAAAATAAGATATAGTTATAAATATAAAGATGCTGAAATTGAAATAGATTTATGGCCTTTACTAAAACCTTATCTTGAAATTGAATGTGATAATGAAGAAACTATTGATGAAATAATTAATAAGTTAAATTTAGAAAGTCATGAAGTAGTTTCTATAAATACAGAGCAATTATATAAAAGAATCAATATTGATGTTCATTCTCTATCTGAATTGAAATTTTAGGAACAAAAAAGATACAAAACTTACTCAAAAAAGTCATTGATAAGTAATCCTTAAATGATATAATAGATGAAAAAATAAATCCAATTTTAGAAGATGTTAGAGCAGATGATATTACGGATAATTTCATAAAAGCTATTTATAAAGATGGTTATAAAATAAAATATGAAGATAAAATAGAATCAGGTGCTAAAGGTTATTGTGATCCTAAAAATAATTTAATAGTAGTTAAAAACGGATTAGGAAATTTGATGAGGTTAAAAGTAATTGTTCACGAATATGCACACATGATAGCTCATCAACATTTAAAAAATAATAATAAAGAATATCATGAGTACAGAAACAAATATGAAAGCGAAGCAGAGGGAATTGCCTACATTGTCTGTAAATATTTAGGACTTGATACTAGGGATTATACAATGATGTATTTGTATAGTTGGAGCAAAAATAAAGACTTTAAAGAACTAGATGATTCTTTAAATACTATTGTTAATTATAGCAAAAAGATAATAAATAATTTTGAAAAAATGAATAAAAAAATTTCAATTGATGAGCCACTATATACTGTTAGAATCTAATAATGTTTTAATGTGTGTATAAATGACTTGCATAATTCATGTTTCTGAGTGATATATATACTGGTGATAGAAATGGATAATTTGAAAATTGATGTTGAAGTATTAGAGTATTTACTTAACACTATCAAAAATCGAATCATTAATGATGTAGAGGAGGGTGGTGAAACAAAGTGGAAATACTTATTAGCGATTAGTGAGTGTAAGATATTAGCAAAAGAAAAACATAATTTAGATATTAAAATTATTGATTATGGTTCTGATATGTTGAATATGCTAATAAAAGAATTTGAAGAAAATATCAAATAAACTTTTCATCTAAATTTAAACTCTATAATAATTTATAAGAGTGTTTTTCTCACATAAGAAGAATATTGATTTTCAAATTATATATAATTTAGAAACAATACTTGGGTTCTTTTTTTATAAAATAAGAATATTCTTACTGTGAGGAGGGAAAAAATTAATAATAATATTACTTATAAATTAACACTCTTAGAATTCAAGAAAATGCTAATAAAAGAATTATTTGAAAAG
>JAQVWT010000076.1 GCA_028709545.1 Bacilli bacterium | reverse complement strand
TGTTGCTTTAATAGTCATTCCAGATGCAATAATCTGATTATCTATTTTATATATCAGTATTTTAGATTCATTATCAAGTAAAAACTCATATTCATCTTTCGTAAAATCCCCTAACCATTCTGGGTTATGCATATTTTTTTTAACTAAATCTTTAAAACTTAAATATTGATCAAGTTCAGGCTTTTTTAAAAAACTTTTCTTAATTAAATCTAAATTCATTACTTACTCCTTTTTATAACATTTTCTTTAGCGTCTATATAATCAGATATTTCTTTAATAAAAGCATCATCATTATAAATATTTTCTTTAACTAAAAATTTAAAACTATTTAATATATAATTTCGATATGTTTTTCTTAAACTTTGATGTAAATCAAGATTAGTTAAATCTTTATCTAATAAATAGTAAGATACTATTCCTCTTACAATATTATCTTCATTATCTTTAGTAAACTGATAAGATTGATTTAATTTAAGCTTATTAAAACTAATAAATAGAAGATCAAGTTCTTCACTTATTATTTGACTAACATGATAAAGACTATCTACTTTACCAAGTCCAGAATTTATATTAAAAACAGCTAAAAGTGATGGATTTATTTTAATTTCTTTTCCTTGATTAAAATCATCTGGTAAATAAATTTTATCAGTTTTATCCCAGTCTACATTTACAATAAAACCAGCACTATTTGTCTCATTTAAAACTTTTTCAGAAGTTAAAATTTCCAAATAGAGATTTTCTTCATGAAAAAGAGGATATTTATCAGGTTCAAAAGAATCTATTGATAACATCCCGTTTTTATTAACTAAAAATTTAAAATTATCTTCAGTATAATCAAAAGGATTACTTAGGTAATTATTCCAAATTTTATTAACAATCTTTCTAATATCACTTTCTTTAGGATTGCTTATTAAAATTTGGCAATCTTCTTCAGTTAAAAATTCATAATAATTGTTTTTTATTTTTAATATAATTTGTTCTAAGTTCAAGGGCTCCATCGCCTCCTTAAAAATAGTATAGCACGTTTTAAAACATGTTTTCTACATCTTTAGGAATTTTATCTTCTAGAATAGTATTAATAATTTTATCTTCCATTTCACTTGATACTTTTTTACCAGTCATTGCTGATAATTTACTGATAACACTTCTAAGAGTTTTCTCATCTTTTAGACCATTATCACTAACCATCTTAGCTAAATCAACAATTGTTTTTTTATCAACGTTGGTTTTATCTTCAACTTTCTTAAAAACTTCATCTTTCATAATCTCACCTAATATAGGATATGGCCCAAATTAAAAAAAAGTTCAACTTATTGTAAAGTTTGAACTGTTTCTTTAAATATTTTCCCTCTTTCTTCATAATCTTTAAACTGATCCCATGAAGCTGCAGCAGGTGATAGTAAAATTACATCACCTTCTACTGAAGAGTTATATGCATTATAAACAGCGTTTTCTAATATATCTTCAATATCACAAGGGATATTATGTTTATCAGCAAAAGCTTTAACACTTTCTTTCATTTCTCCATAAGCAACAATCTTTTTAGTGTTTTTTAAATAAGGTAAAAGTTCTTCAAAAGCTTGATTTCGATCAAGTCCACCAAGAAGTAATATAGTTTGGTTATTAAAAGATGACAGAGCTATTTTAGTTGCTAAAATATTGGTTGATTTAGAATCATTATATATATAGCGCCCACCCTGTTCTTTAACAAACTCGATTCGGTGCTCGACACCCGGAAATTCTTTTAGAACCTCTACTATAGATTTGGTAGAAACATTATATTTTTTGACCGCTAAAATAGCTGCCATAATATTCTCATAATTATGAATTCCTTTAATTCTAATATCATCAAGGTTGATAATCATTTCTTCATGATAATAAATTCGATTATTTTTAATATAACAATCTCCTTTTTCTTCTTTAGAAGAAAAATATTGTTTAGTAGACTTTATATCACTAGTTAAATTTAAACTCTCTTTATTAACTAAATTAATAATAGCTAAATCATTTTCAGTATGATTATTAAATGCTTTTTTCTTACTGTTTTTATAAGCATCATATGTATAAAAATGTTCAAGATGAGTCTCGGTTACATTAGTAAGAACACTTATATTAGTTTTAAAATTATTAAAATCATGAAGCTGATGAGATGAGAGTTCTATTACTAAGTAATCTCCTTCTTTAATATTTTCTATTAATTTGCAAGCGGGAATACCAATATTACCACCTAAGTGGACATTTAAGCCTTCTTTTTTTAAGTACTCATAAATAATCGTTGTTGTAGTAGTTTTACCATTAGAGCCAGTTATACCAATTATCTCAACAGTTTTAGGAAGATAAGAATATGCTACTTCAACTTCATTAGTTACAGGAATATTTAACTCTCCTGCTTTTAAGACAAGTGGTGCATCAATTGGTACCCCGGGATTTTTTATTACATAATCAAAAGTTTCATCAAGTAAATCCTCTTGTTTATTAGTTATTATACACTTTATACCAAGAGATTCTAACTCTTTAACTTTATCGATATCTTCTTTCATATCGGTAACTGTGATATCACAGTTCTTATCTTTTAAAAATTTAGCAGCCTCATATCCAGATCTTGCTAAACCTAAGATTAAAATTTTTTTATTATCAAACATCTTTTTCTCCTTCTTTTCTATAATTATTTCTTTTTAGGCCAGTTTTTACAGCAGGAAAGCCCAACTAAATACTTCTTTGTAATTAAATTATATGTCTTTTAATGAGAAATTACAATGAAAACTATATTACACTCTGCTTTTTTTGTGATTTTTAAGTGAAAATGTTACATATTTAGGTAGTTAATTTTAAGTGAAAATGTTACATATGAAATAAGATTTAAAAATATGTTAATCAGTCAATTTTAAGTGAAAATGTTACATATTAATTA
>JAQVWT010000075.1 GCA_028709545.1 Bacilli bacterium | reverse complement strand
TGAACCTTCAAAAATTATTATATTATTAAATGATAGTAAAGTTATTAATAGCAATAGTTTTTTAGGAATATTAGTTGAAAATGGTTATTATAATTTTACCAGAAATGCTGCTGGTATAAATTATCTTCTTGATAATCCAAATCAATATGAAGATGTAAAAAAGTATGTTAATCCATCATCATCTATAAATGAATTAAATCCTAGTTATGGAGTAGATAACTATATGGAAGAAACTAAAACATTTAATGAAAATAATGATGCATTTGAAAAGAAAAATAAAAAACAAAAAATAATTGGAGTTCAAAATATAACTGATCATGCTGGAGCTACAACTTTAACTTATATGTTAGTTAAACAACTTAAATTAAATTATAGTGTTAAAGGTATCGAAATGAATAAACAAGATTTTGTTTATTTTCGAGATGCTGATTTAACATTATGTACATCTATAGATGATTTAAAATTAAAGTTTAAAGAATATACTAATATAGATATTATTGTTATTGATTTGAATAGTTTTGATGCTTATGTTTATTGTGATGAGATATTATATTTAGTAGATCCTGGATTGATAAAACTTAATAAATTAATTAAAAAAGATAATAATATTTATCTAAAAGTAAAAAATGGCAAAGTTATCTTAAATAGAAGTGCTATAAAAGATGAGGAAATTCCGACTATAGAATTTGAAACTAAATTTAAGATTTTTTATAATATGCCTAATTTTAATGATCGAAAAGAAAGAATTCAAATTATAGATATTCTTTTATATAAATTGGGTTTTCATAAACAAAATCCAAATACAGGGATATTTGGTAATATTTTTCAAAAGAAATAAATGTTATATTGACATTTATAGTTTTTTACTATAATATGAAATAGAAGTGAAGGAGAGATAAAAATGGCAGTTAATGTTAGTGATTTTTGTACTGATGCAAGCGGTGTTTTACAATTTGTAGGATGGGTTTTAACGTTTTTTAAAATAGGTATACCTCTTGTAATTATTGCTTATGGAATGGTTGATTTTGGTAAAGCTGTAGTTGCAAGTGAAGATAATGAAATTAAAAACCAAACAAGAAGATTATTATATAGAGCTTTAGCTGGGGTTGTTATATTTTTTATTCCAACCTTAATCATGTGGATATTTGGAGCAATAACTGAATATAGTACAGGACGAGATAAAGCAAATTTTGATTTGTGCGAAAAATGTGTTTTATCACCTTGGGATTGTAGCTAGAATTATAAAAAAACAACTTTACTGTTGTTTTTTTATATGGTATAATTTTATTGTATGCTAAATTGGTTTAGATAGAGGTTTATATGAAAAAAAAGATATTAATTTTAGTTTATATATTATTTATTCCATCATTATTTATAAGCCCTAATATAGTTTTGGCAAACAATTTAAATAATACTACTAATACTAGTTATAATATAGTTTTATTAGAAGAAGATAATGATTCCTCAAATGATGGCGATGCTTCTGCAATTGAAGAAAATAATTCTGATGATCAAGTATGTGAAGGATTATTAGGAAAAACTTTAAAAAAAGATATCGAATCTATTTTGAATGTAATGAAAATTATTGCTCCTTTATTAGTAGTGATTTTTACTATTTATGAATTAATAAGTGCTGTAGCAAGTAAAGATGATGATGCTTTAACAAAAGCTTTAGGTAGATTAACAACTAGAATTATATTGGTAGCGGTATTATTTTTTCTGCCAGTATTATTAAATATTTTATTAGGGTTTATTGATAATAAATATTCTACATGTTTAAGTTAGGAGGTTTTCTATGGACAATATATGGAATGTATTAAACACTATTTGTCTTTGGATAGATGGATTCCTTTATTCCTTTATTTCGTTTTTATATCAAGTATTTATTGTAATTAGTAAAGCAAACTTATTTACTGAAACTACATTAAGAACTTTTACGGATAGAGTTTTTATAATACTTGGAATTGTAATGCTTTTTTATATTGCTTATGAAATATTAGTATTAATTGTATCTCCAGATAAAGTATCAGGAGAAAATCAAGCTAAAACAATAGTCAGCAAGTTAGTAAAGTCGATAATAATTATTATCTTACTTCCGACAATATTTAAATATATGCAAATATTTCAAAATAATATTTTATCTTCAAATGTTATAGGAAACATTATTCTTGGAAGTTCATCTGGATCTGCACCAGATAATTCGCTTAAAACAGCAGGAACTTCAATGGCTTTATCGATTGGTCAAGCTTTTTATCATCCGGTTGATTCTACGGGAAAAGAATATTCGTATTTAGATTGTAAAATTGAAGATAATGAAACAAAAGTTCCTGCTTGTGCTAATTTTGTTGAAGCATACGATAAAGCTCTTGAAAATAATACTCCAGGAATTTTTTTTGGAGATTCAAATTTAAAAAAACAATTAAATTTAAATCCTTGGGAACGACTTGTAGATTCTAAAAGAGAAATGATATATTATGCTATATTAAGTACGATATCAGCTGTTTTAGCTATTCAAATGATTGTGGCTTTTGCCCTTGATATCGGAATTCGAGTTGCTAAATTAGGATTCTTACAAATTGTAGCGCCTATTCCGATTGCTCAAAATATTACTCAAAAAGAGTCGCTTTCTCAAACTGGATGGTTTAAATCCTTGGTCGAAACTTATTTAGAAATATTTATGAAGTTAATTATTATTTATTTTTCAATGTTTGCTATTACGCTAGTGCCAGAAGTAATTGAAAATATCTTTTATCGTAATCAATCTGATACTGGAACATTAGTTAAAATGTTAGCAACAGTTGTTATAATATTAGGAATACTTCAATTTGCTAAAACAGCTCCTGAATTAATTAAAAATTTATTTAATATTAAAGATTTTGGTAAGGGAATAAGTATCAAGAAAAGATTGGAAGATAATACTTTTGCTCAACGTGGAGCAGCAATGTTAGGTGGTGCTGGGGCTTCAGCATTATCAGGGG
>JAQVWT010000074.1 GCA_028709545.1 Bacilli bacterium | reverse complement strand
AAATCCATTAAAATATATAGATGAAAGAAATTATAAAGCAGTATATGATAATTAAACAATAAAAAAATGAAACTAATAATAATCTCATTTTATCGGATAAAAATCCCGCGAACTCTTTACACTAAGAATTCTTCTATAAATATCACACTCCTTTTTATGGGTGATTTTGTTTCTGACAAAATCTATAACCCCCTATGTATTTTGACACTTCGCATCAAAATACGGGGGATAAGGTTTAACACCTTATAATCCGTTCCCTTTATTCCGTAATGAGTAATTGCTCCCGCAATTCTCAAAACTTCATAAAGTATTGATGAAAATGTTTTCAACATTTTATTTCTTAGTCCAATTATCTTACCTTAAATATCTAGCATATATTAATCGGACATAATAACTTTTTTAGAAAAAAGTTATCAAAAAATATTCCTCGGTCGGTAACATCAAGACAAGGGATTGTTTTGATTTGTTTTCATTATGTTCAATTAATATTAGTCAAGAATTTCACGAGCGACTAATGTCGTTCTTGACTAATATTTAATTGTTTATTTCTACTTCCTCTGGTATCGTTGTAAATAATTCTTCTTCTTTTTCTATCCTGACTTTATTATCATTTTTAACACTTATTATTCCCATATCTATTTTTTCTTTTTCCTCATAAGGTTTATCTTCTAATGGGAATATTCTCACAATAGAGGTGTCATCATATAACTTACAATCCAACATTTGGGTTTTTAAATTAAATGTTCCTTCATAATAGTAAACTTCATAACATTGTCTTAATCTTGTAATATGTTGCTCTATTTTTTCCATTGGCATATATTCACTATATCTAATATAATTACACACACCATCTGTATAAGCTGGTATTTTTGTATCAATAACTCCTTCATCAAATAGTTCTTTCCAATTTTTATAAAATGTACTTCTAAAGTTTACTTTGTCTATTTCATGAGAATTGTTTTTATTTAATTTGAGTTCTACATTATCAACATAATTCATAATGATATTTGCTTTTTTATTTCTATCTAACTTATTCCAAGTAGTTACAAAATCATTATATAGAGTAGGTAATTTAATTTTATTAATAAAGTCCATATCCCTTTTAACTAAAATATCTTCTTTAGTAAATTTAAGTTCACTTACTTGCTCGTTTTCCAATAATTTTCTTTTAAGTTCTTTTATATTATCTTCAATTATCTTTATTTCCTTATCGTGGTCATTTAAAGTAAATGAGCCATTGATATATGCTTGTTTAATTCGTTCTTTTTTACTTTCTTGATTATTAAGTTCTCTTTGTAATTCTTCTTTTGGATTAGCAATTTTATTTTTTAACACAGGTAAGAAGAATTCGTTTACTACTGAATCGTATTCTAATATATCATTAAGTAAGTATTTTAAAGATTCTTCAATAATATCTTCTTTAATAGTTGTTTTACAATCGTGGCAGTAATAGTAAAAATAGTTATTACCATTTTTCTTTTTAGTTGCTTTTCCCCCAAGTATTCTTCCACATTTAGGGCATACAAGTTTTTGTAAGAATAAGTAAGTTAGTGTTCTTTTATAACTTCTTGAATTAATTTTCTTTTGAACTTGGCAATTTTCCCATAATTCTTTACTAACTATTGGCTCAATTATATTTTCATAATAAGTTGGGTTTTTACCTCTTTTTCCGTGAACATAATCACCTTTATAAATTTCATTTTCTATCATAGCTTTAATTGTATTATCCCTCCAATTCGTTCTCCCTAATATCTGCTCTTTATTAAAGATATTTTTTATCTTTTGATATGAATTACCTTTAAAATATAATTCATACATTCTTATAATTACATCTTTTGTTAGTGGATCAGGGACTAATTTCTTATTTTCCCTTTTAAATCCGAGTGGGGTTTGGCTTGGCACATTACCATTTTTAATAGCACCTGATAATCCTATTTTAGTTCTTTCACTTGTTCTCTCTATTTCATTTTGACTTACACTCATCAAAAGTCTTGAAATCATTTTGCCATTGGCATTGGTAGTATTAACTTCATCATTAGCACAATCTATATAAGCTTCATTTTCTTCTAAAAACTTCATTATGTTTTCCCAATCATACACGCTACGAGTAAGTCTATCTAGTTTTAAGGTTACTATTGTATTTATTTTTTTACTTTTAATATCATCAAGTAATCTATTAAAAGCAGGTCTATCTTTAGTATTTTTAGCACTTATTCCAGCATCTTCATAAATATCATGTATTTCATAACCTTTATACTTACACATAGCTTCTAATCGTTCTTTTTGCTCCGATAGAGAAAATCCTTCTCTTGCTTGATCTTCGGTACTAACACGAATATATATACCAACTATCTTTTTTTCTTCCATACAATCCTCCTTTTTAAACCAAAAGAGGAACCAAAAGCATTAATAACTAATACTCTTGACTCCTCTTAAATAGTGAATCTATTATATATCTTCTTTTAAACATAGCAATTCCCCCTTAAAAGACGATACTGCTTGTCTTTGTTGCCTTATATAATATCACTATAATTTGATTTGTCAATACCCATTTGCGGGCATAGTATTAGATATTTTTTAAATATTGTTCTAATTCATTAACCAATATTCTATTATTTAAGCTTTCCACATAAAAGTCATTTGAATAATTGAAGAACAAGAACGAAATACCTCTGATAATAACTCTATGTGGCTCTACATAAGTCAAATTAGTATGTTTGATACTTCTGATACTGCCATTAATGAATGTTGGCTTAGCATTGCAAAATCCACATATAAAGTTAATTTTCTTTTTCAGTTCTTCTTCAATAGAAAGTTCTTTCTTAATAACATTAACCATTTTATCAATCCTTTCCTCATAATTTCTTCGTTAAACACGAAAAAATCAATCCTTTCGAATTGATATTTATCATTAAGTTCAAACATATAGTTCGAACAGATTCACCATTGGAGCAGGTGATGGGAATCGAACCCACGTCATTAGCTTGGAAGGCTAAGGCTCTACCATTAAACTACACCTGCATTAGTAAGTAATATTATACCATATTTTACTTACTTTTCAATATTTTTTT
>JAQVWT010000035.1 GCA_028709545.1 Bacilli bacterium | reverse complement strand
GATATTTAGCAATATTTTTAGCAACATCGCCAACGTATTTAGCTGCTACCATAATAAAAACTATTTGACTATCTTTTAAAGCTTCTTCATAACTTGCGGTAAATTTAAATTCTTTAGGAATTTTAACCCCGGGAATAATTTCCTCATTTCCATCACTCAGTTGATTTGCTTGCTCAGTAGAGTGAGTCCAGATAGTTATTTTATGACCATTTTTATGAAGCATCATCGCAATGGCAAAACCAAAAGCCCCACTACCTATTACTGTTATATTCACTAATTTTTCCTCATTTCTTCATTTATTTTATTTAGATTATTTTCGTATGTATTTGCTTTTGGTATATAGAACTTTTTATCTTTTGCCTCATCAGGTAAATACTGCTGATTAACCCAATAATTTTTATAATTATGAGGATATTTATATTCCTTGCTATTGTTTTTAAGATGTTTAGGTACTTTTCCTACATTACCTTTTCTTATTTCATTAATTGAATTTTCAATACCTAGATAAGCACTGTTGCTTTTAGGTGATAATGCCATTTCTACAACAACTACCGATAATGGGATTCTACCTTCGGGAAGACCAAGAAGTTTAACTGCTTCAATCGCGCTTATTACTTTGGGGCCAATTCCTGGATTAGCAAGCCCAATATCTTCATAGGCAATAACGGTAAGTCTTCTAAATATAATATCTAAGTCTTCTGCTTCAAGTAATATGGCTAAGTAATATAAAGCAGCTTGAACATCACTTCCTCGAATTGATTTTTGTAGTGCGCTAATCGTATCATAATAATTGGTATCATTTTTATCAATATAAACTACTGGTTTAGAATTTATAGTTTGTAAAACTTCCTTAGTAATTATTCCACCATTTGTACTGTAATATGCCATTTCTAAGATGTTTAAAGCACTTCGTAGATCTCCTGATGATAATGATGTGATCATCTCTAGTACGTCATCTGATACTTCTAATTTATCTAAATATTTACTCGCTCTTTTTAAACCTTCAATAATATTTGTGGGTGTTAGGGGAGTAATCTCAAATATTTGGCATCTGCTTCTAATTGCTGGATTTATAGAATGATATGGATTAGCAGTAGTAAGCCCAATTATAATTATTAAGCCATTTTCAATATAAGGAAGTAACATATCTTGTTTATCTTTATTCATCCTATGTATCTCATCAATAATTAAAATAAGCTCACCAAACATTTTAGCTTCTTCAATAACAACATCAAAATCAGCCTTATTATTAATCACTGCATTTAAAAGACGATAATTTTTATTTAAATCCTTTACAATCGCCTCAGCTATTGAAGTTTTTCCTGTTCCTGGGGGACCATATAAAATAAGTGAAAATAATTTTTGATTATTAATTAAATTAGTTAGAATTTTATTAGGTCCGATTAAATGTTCTTGTCCTAATACTTCACTTAAAGTTGTTGGTCTTAATTTATTTGCTAGTAATTCCATTTCTATCCTCCAAAACAATTATAGTATATATTTGCATATTTTTCTAGTTATATGTATAATTATTCTAGGTGATTCTAAATGAATAATGATAATCTGATATCTAAATTTATAGAATATTTAACATTAGAGAGAAATTATTCGCAAAACACAGTCTTAGCATATAAAAATGATTTAAATAAATTAAGTAAATTTATAAAAAAAGATTTATTAAGTTTAAAGACAAATGATATAAAAGTATATTTAAAAAAACAAAACCATTTAAGTAGTAAAACTATTTCGCACAAGATAAGTGTATTTAAATCTTTCTATAATTTTTACTTACGTAGTGAAAAGATATCATCTAATCCGGCTCTTGATCTAATTAGACCTAAACAAGAAGTGAAATTACCTGAATATTTAACTGAAGAAGAGGCAAGTGCTCTTTTAGATATTAATATTATAACTCCATATGATGCGCGAAATAAAGCTATTTTAGAACTACTTTATTCTAGTGGAATTAGAATTAGTGAACTCGTTAATCTAGAGACGTCTAATCTTGATTTTGATAACTGTCTTATAAGAGTTATGGGTAAAGGTATGAAAGAAAGAATTATACCACTTGGAGATTACGCTGTAGATGCTCTTACTAATTATATAGAAAATTACCGGCCAACAATTAATAAAAAGAATACTTCTTATATATTTATTAATAATTTAGGTACAAAGATAAGCCGCCAATTTATATTTAAAGTTATTAAATTAGAATGTCAAAAAAAAGGTATTAGGAAAAATGTTTCTCCTCATACCTTGAGACATACTTTTGCTACACATTTACTTAAAAATGGTGCAGATTTAAGAATAATCCAAGAACTACTTGGTCATGAAAATCTTTCAACAACCCAAATATATACTCATTTATCAAATGATAAATTACGCGAGGATTACGATAATTTTCATCCAAGAAGCTAATTAACTATTTTGATTTTCATTAGAGTTCTTGTTTTTGTTTTTTGAACTATTTTTTGTACGAGTATTATTACTGTTTTTAGAATTGTTTTTTGCTCTATTTTTTGTTCGTGCTTTGCTCATAATTACCTCCTATTAGTAGTATGGTAAAAAGGAATGTTATAATTCATTAATCCAAAGACTATTATTGGTAATAATTGGGTCTTTTTTAAGGATATTTTAATATAATTAATTGTGATGCTATGGATGAATTATTACCTTTATTAATTACTTTTATTGCCGGAATTTCAACAGTTATCGGCAGTGTTTTTATATTTATTAAACCCAAAAATATTAATAACTATATTGGAACAAGCCTAGCATTTTCCGCAAGTATTATGCTTCTTTTATCGATTACCGAATTAATACCAGAGGGCTTTATTTATTTAGAATATAAATATAATTTTTTAACGGCAACAATCATATTATTTGGAATGATCTTTATTGGCAATTTTTTATCTAAAACCATTAATAAAAAAATAATTCAATATCAAGAAATAAATTCAAGTCTTTATAGAGTAGGGGTCCTTAGCATGGCTATTTTAATGCTTCATAATTTACCAGAAGGGATCCTTACATATGTTAGCTCAGTTATTGATCTTAAACTTGGATTAAAATATGCGGTTGCTATAATGCTTCATAATATACCAGAGGGAATTGCGATCGCTGTTCCTATATATTACGCAACTAAAAATAAAAGAAAAGCTGTTAAAGCAACTTTCATAAGCGGGTTATCAGAACCTCTTGGAGCATGTTTTGCCTGGATATTCTTAAGGAACTATATAGATAACTTAATAATAAGCATTATCCTCTTATTTGTAGCTGGTTTAATGATTTCCATATCAATCAACGATATATTTGAAGAAGCTAACAAATACTCACGTAAAAGCATTATTATAGGTATTACACTAGCTAGTATATTATTTATAATAAATTGTATTGTATTTTAAAAAAAATAACTTATCCCAAAGTAGGGGATAGGCTATCTTTTACAATGTTTTACCTAAATAATTTAAAATCAACGATATAATAGAATATATAATTACGTAGATTAAAGCACTGGTATTCATATAAATAAAAACTACTGGTAAAAATAATAATCCAACTAATATATTAAATATAAAATTAAATTTTTTTGATTTATATCCATATATATGTGAAGTTATAGATATAATCATTGGTAATAAAAATAGTAACGTTGACATGCCACTGCCTGTATCTTTAATAAGTAGATATGGTAGTAAATAATAACTAACCATTATTATTAATAAATAAGGTAGCATTTCTTTTAAATTTTTAATCATCATAACTCCTTTATAAAGTAGAGTCGTTTATACCCCTAATTAATTGTTATATTGTCCGGTTAACATAATATCTATTATAGGAAGTTGAGTATAAACTTCTTTTTCCTTAAGCTCTCCTTGATTCTATCTCAGCAATCTTTTGAAATACTTCTGCAGCATTATCCGTACTAATCTCATCATAACCAAGTTCACGTAATGCTTGAACTCTAACTGTATTTAGTTGTTGAGTTCTAGATAATCTTTCTTCAGTCCGTACTTCAATTTCTTGTACAAATCTTTTATGAGATTCAATAACTTTATTTTTACTTGCACCCCCACTATTATATAGGGTAAAAGCAGAGTGGATGATTCCTTCAAACATAAATTGTTTATCTTCATTAAATTTAAAATCATTAGGTTTAATGAAACCTGTTGCTTTTGACATATATGCTAGTAAATATTTAAGCTCAGGAACATTATCAATTGATTGAAGTAAATGATATGTATAAAGTAGGGCATAATAATTTTCTTCATGAGCAGGATTATCTACTAATTTATCTTTTATTAAATAAGTTATATCCCCTACTAATTGTTGCTCTTCTTTCTTCAAACCTTTTAAATCTAAATATTCACTATGATCTAAATCTTTTACACCTTGATTTAAGCGATTACTAACAGCCGATAAATATTCACCGTTTACTTTAATATTTTCTAAAGTTTCATCATCACCATCATCAATATCTAATAGCTTAAATAAAGATATCTTTTTTTCTTTCGGCCATTTATTTAAATTTGGTAATTCTAAATAATTATAAACCATCTGTCTTGATACTCCTAAATATTTAGCTAGTTTTACTTTTGATATACCTAATTCTTGTAATAGATCATTTAATTTTCCCATTTTTACATCTCCTCTACTCTCTTTACATCTTCATTTTATCTCACTTAACACTTACTTGTCAAGTAAAAAGGAAATAAACCTAAATTTAGGCCTTTTATAAATAGTCTAATTTTTCTTCTTCTAAATAAATATCTTTAATAATTCCTGAGCCAAGACATTCTTCACCTAAATAAAATACACATGCTTGACCAGGCGTAACTGCTTTTACTTTTGACGGATATTTAACTATAATTTCATTATTGTCTAGATACTCTAAAATAACTTCAACATCAGGACCACGATAACGAAATTTTGCAGTACAAAAGTTAGGTTTGGTTTCACTAATAAAATTTACGTTGTCAACAAGACATGCATCACTATAAAGATAATGATTATCATCTCCAAACGCTATATAAAGGATATTTTCTTTAACATTTTTACCAACTACATAATGTTTATCTGGATTCCCACTAATCCCAACATTTCTTCTTTGACCGATTGTATAGTTCATTAAACCAGTATGCTCCCCTACTACTTGATTTATTTTTAAATCAATAATTTTACCAGGATTTGGTTTTAAATAATTAGCAATAAATTTTTGATAATTTCTTTCACCTATAAAACATATTCCTGTTGAATCTTTCTTTTTTGCAGTCGATAAACCAATTTCACCAGCGATTTTTCTAACCTCAGGTTTAGTTATCTCTCCTAAAGGAAATAATACATTTTTAAGTTGATTAGGAGCAAGCGCAGCTAAAAAGTAAGTTTGATCTTTATTTAAGTCAAGTGCTCTTAAAAGAGATGTCCCAACTATTCTAGCATAATGACCGGTAGCAATATAATCCGCCCCTAACTTCTTAGCTTCTTTAATAAATAAGTCGAATTTTATATATTTATTGCACATAAGATCTGGATTAGGAGTTCGGCCTCTTTCTAGTTCATCTAAAAAATATTTAAATACATATTCCCAATACTCCTTAACAAAATCGACTCTGTAAAGAGGAATACCAAGTTTATCACATACTTCTTTAGCATCGTTATAATCTTGTTCTTGAGGACATATTGGAGCATCTAAATTAGGATTACCTAAAGAGTCATTATTAACCGTAGAGTCCCAGTTACGCATAAAAAGACCGATTACTTCATAACCTTTTTTTTGCAGTAAATACGCTGCTACTGATGAATCAACTCCACCACTCATTCCAATTACTACTTTTTTCATTTCAATCACGGTTATATTGTACCAAATTATAATAAAAAAATAAAGTAAGCCATGATTTTATTGCCAAAAAAATAAATAAATATATCATATGCAAATATCACTAGACTAACAAATATCATTCTAACTATATGAGTAAATAAATATTCATATATCTTATAATCTTTTCTTTTGATACTCAAAATTGTTTTTTTACTATAGTTTATAGTATTAATTAATATATATATTAAACATATATATATTATAAGTTTGTTTATTAGGATAAAGATTAAACTATATAATAATCCAGAAACTTTTTGATAATGAAAAAAACCTGTAATTAAAAAACCAATACTAACTCCTTCGTAAAATAAATAAAATAAAATAATAGGAAACCCCAATATTATAATTGATAAAAATATAATAATTGATAATAATAAAAGATGGTAAATAAAATTATTTTGATGGGTAGTTTTAAGAAGATCTTTTAATATACTTAATTCATTAATAACACTGGTTTTAATTAATGTTGGTTGTTTAAGATATATATATATTCCGACTAAAATACCAACAATTAAAAGAGATAATAAAAATTTAATTATATGTTTGTTAGAGCTTGTCCTAAAAAAATTCATAATATCACCAATTAATTATATTAAAAGACTTTATAATTTATGATTTATTAGGTATAATTAATATACGTAGAGGTGATAATAGATGAAAAAGAAAGCTAAGAATAAGAAAAATATATCAGCTAAAATTTTTGTTTGGATTTTAATACTAGCTATGTCCGCAAGTATTGTAGCTCCTATAGTATATTATATAATAGCAGCATAATTTAATTATTTAAAAAAACATCATAACGATGTTTTATTTTGTTAATTTTTTTAAATAGACAGTATCTTTGTAGTGTTTTATTCTTGTAAATAACTTATATTTAGGAATATTATCTAATATAGCATGTTTCTTTTTTAACATAAATTCATAATAATCTTTATTAGCATACATTAGCATTGGTCCATATCTTAATTCTTTTAATGAATATTTTCTTTTGCCTCTTGAGAACACAATATTTATATAGTAATGACCCTTTTCATAGACTACTGATTCATGAGAAATATAAAAACCTTTTAAAATCATAAATCTTCTTAATAAAAAGTGATCATTATTAGATTGAATAATTAATTTTTTTATTTGTTTTAAATTTGGATTTGATAATATTTTTATAATTGTATTTGTACCAAGACCACTAATTACTACTGTATCTGTATGAACATCAATTACTTCAAGTCCAAAACCTAATCTTGCATCTATTTTCTTTTCAAGTTTATATTTTTTGATGTTTTTTATCCCATTTTCAATCGCGTTTTGATTAACATCACTGACAATTAAATAGTCAAGTATTTTATTTTTAACTAAATAAACTGCTAGTAGTGCATGATCGCAACCAATATCAATAACTTTATCTGTTTCGTATATTAAGCCAGCTATAGATTTCAATCTTTTACTAAGCACCATATTAATCCACCATAAAATCTTTTAATTTTTTAGCTCTAGATGGATGACGAAGTTTGCGCAGGGCTTTAGCTTCAATTTGACGTATTCTCTCACGCGTAACATTAAATCTTTTTCCTACTTCTTCTAAAGTATAGCTAGTTCCATCAATTAAGCCAAAACGAAGTTCTAGAACTTGTTGCTCTCTTGGTTGAAGAGTTGATAGTACTGAACGGATTTCCTCTTTTAATATTTCATTAGTTGCATACTCCTCTGGCGTTAAAGCTCTTTCATCAGGAACAAAATCACCCAAATGAGAATCTTCTTCTTCACCAATCGGTGTTTCTAGACTTACTGGATCTTGACTTATCTTAATAACTTCCCTAACCTTTTCTTCAGTAATTTCCATTCTTTCAGCAATTTCCGCATCAGTTGGTTCTCTATTTAGCTCAAGAGTCATTTGTCTTTGAATCCTGGCCATTTTATTAATGGTTTCAACCATATGAACTGGTACTCTAATCGTTCTTGCTTGATCAGCTAGAGCTCTGGTTATTGCTTGTCTAATCCACCAAGTTGCATAAGTACTAAACTTATAACCTTTCTCATGATCAAATTTCTCAACTGCTTTCATTAAACCAATATTTCCTTCTTGAATTAAATCTAAAAATAATAAGCCACGCCCCACATATCTTTTAGCAATTGAAACGACTAATCTTAAATTAGACTCAGCAAGTAATCTTTTTGCTTCCTCATCTTCATTTACTACTCTAATTGATAATTCGAGTTCCTCAGATGGACTTAATAAAGAAATTCTCCCAATCTCTTTTAAATACATTCTAACCGGGTCATTAATATTAATATCTTTAGTTAAATCTTCGGCTGCTAAAACTTTTACTTCTTTTTCCGGTTTAACATCTTTACCTACTTTTTTTGCATCTTCTGCTGAAACTACGTTAATCCCATTTTCAATGAAAAAATTATATATTTCATCTAATGAATCAGCATCAACATCAAGCCCTTTTAAAACATCGGCTAGCTGCTCAAATGTAATATACCCATCTTTCTTACTACTTACTAATAATTCGTTTTTTCTTTCATCTAATGTTTTGATTTCTTTTAATACTTTTGCCATTTTACTCACTTTCCTTTTTTAACTTAATTAATAAATCATTTAATTCTAAACGTTTATTAATATCTGTTTCATTATCTATCTCAATTTTTAATTTATTAATTTGTTCTTCTTTTATCCATTTCTTAATTAAACTTAAATAATCATCAAATTCATCATAACAAGGTTCTAAAGTTTCATAATCATTTATTATTCTAATAATCGTTTCATAATATGGACTTTTAACTTCGTATGATATAAAATCAGCTATGTTAAAACCATTATTAAGTTTATAAAACGCGAGAATATCATTAGCGATTTGATAATAATCTTTATTTGGCATATAACCTAAATCACGATCATATTTCTTTATATATTTAATATCTTTCATCATAATATAAATAACTGTTTCACATAATTTTTGATTTTTAGTTAATCTTGTTTTTTTCTTAACCAGTGGCTTAAATTCATTTGCCTTGGTTTTAACAATTAATTTTTTAGTCAAAATTTCCTTATCTAAATCATAATCTTTAGCCAGTTTATTAATTGTTACTGACCTTAATATTTCATCATTACTTTTATTAAGTTCATCAATAACACTGTTTATATAACTTGCAAGATCTTTACTTTTATTTAAATCTTTATTACTCTTTAAATAATTTAATTTAAATTCAAAAAACGAAGTTGGATTTTTAAGTAAATTTTTAAACTTTTCTTCACCATTTTTAATAATATAATCATCTGGATCTTTTTCACCACTTAATCTAATAACTTCAACATTTAAACCACTATTAACCAGTGCTTCTCCACTTGATATTGTAGTTTTTTCACCAGCCTCATCATTATCCATCATTAAAATTATTTTGGCATTAAGTTTTTTTAATAAACTAACATGTTCTTTAGTAAAAGCCGTTCCCATTGTCGCTACAACATTTTTAATTCCTAAAGAATAAATTCTAATCGCATCGAATTGTCCTTCAACAATAATAATTGATTTAGTTTTATTAACCTCGCTTTTTGCTTTATCATAATTAAATAAAATATTTCCTTTTTTAAAAATTAAGTTTTCTCTACTATTTATATACTTATTTTCTTGTTCGCCATTATAAACTCTAGCACTAAAACCAGCAACTTCACCACGCTCATTATTAATTGGAAATGTTATTCTATTTTGAAATATATCATAAAGATTATCCCCCATATTAGCAATTCCGGCTGAAATAATTTGTTTTTCAGTAAAACCTTTCTCAAGAAGAAGTTTTGCTAAATTATTACTAGTTGCAATACCGATATTAAAATCTTTAATAATATCAGCAGATAACTCTCTATCTTTTAAATATTTCTTAGCATTTTTTCCGAGACTACTGTTAAGATTATTTATAAAATATTTACAGGCAATATCAGTTATCTCATATAAATCTTTATTAGGTTTGTTAATTTTGGCTTTGTACTGAAGATTATAACCGATTTTTGATGCTACAATTGAAACAGCTTCTGGAAATGATACATTTTCATAATCTTGAACAAAAGAAAAGACATTGCCAGTAGCACCACAAACAAAACAAGTATATATTTGCTTTTCTGGTGAAACACTCATTGATGGATTATGGTCATCATGAAAAGGACAAATTCCAAAAAAGTTTTTTCCCTTTGGTTCTAAATTAATATATGATGAAACAATATCAACAATATTAGCATTATTTCTGATTAAATTAATCTCTTCACTTGGTATCATAGAATTTTTCCCCTCTGACTATTATATATTACCCACACTATATAGATTTCCTTTATTTTTTAGCGTTTTTTGACAAAAAGAGCTAATTTAATAGAAAAAAAGCCTTTTTTAGGCTTTTTGGAGTAATATAAAGTCAATAAACTTATAGAGTAAGCTAACAATTAAAATTGCTCCTAAGGCAGCTAAACTTGGCTCAATTAAATATAATCCAAAGGTTATAGAACCAACTAAAATTCCAAAGGTTATTTTACCTTTTTTAGTATATGAACTAGAAAGTGGATCTGTGGCAATAAATATAAAAGAAAATAAAGTTCCATATGAAAAGATATTTTCTAAGATAAGTCCAACTTCATTATTATATATTGAGTATATAATTATTAAAAAGCTAAATATTATTATACTATAAAGAGGTATTTCTTTTTTATAATAATCTTCTCTAAGTAAAAAGATTAAACTAATAAGTAGTAATAAAATATTACTAGTACTAACTCCCCCACTGCCCATCCCAAGTAAATAATCAAGAGTATTTAAATTTAGAGTTCTTGATGATTCATAAACATTTAAAAATGAAAATTCACCAATTAAATTAATAATTAAAATAATTAATAATGCTGTAAAAGCCATAACATTATATTTAGTTTCTTTTATAAACTTACTTATTAATAAAGCAGTAAATGTTATAATAATAAATAATATTATATTAGTATTAATACTAATAACTGAGGCAATTATAATTCCATATAATGGATGAAATGAACTTGAAACAATATCTAAGATACTATCACTGCTTTTATTAATTTTAGAATAAATTACATTAACTAAACTTCCAATAATAAAACCAATTATTACAAATAGTATCGGTTTTAAAAGTCCATATATACCTACTAAATTATTAATATATAACTTTATTCCATTTTTATAAAATCCAGAGGCAATAAGAGGTGTTAAACAAAGAAATAGTTTCAAAGAAATATTTTTAATTGAGTATGTGCTTCTTAAATAAATATTTTTCATTACTTACCTCTTTCCTTAAGGTTAATATAGGCGGGACATATATATCTACATGTTCCACAGTTTATGCACTGATCCATCTTATAACCAGTTCTAGGATCTGCACCAACCGGACATTTTGTATGACACAGTCCACAATTAATACATTCTTTAGCTTTCTTATCATTTACCTTATTTAGAAAAACACTGTTAATGTCTTTAGTAATTACAAAATTAAGTGAGTTAGTTTCATATCCAGAAAGAAGTCCATTAATAATTATTTGATAATCTCCTGCTTTTAATTTATAATTATTTGTAATTATTTCGTTTAAAGAAGAGCCTATTTTTACATTAATAACTTTTGGAGTTTCGATCATATTACCAGAAATAGTAATATATTTCTCTGTTACTGGTCTGTTTCTTTTTAAAATATTATATATATTATATATGTCTTCAACAGTTAAATAAATAGTTCCTAATCCTTCGTTATGCGGCATAATTAGTTCTCTTTTCAGGATTTTAGGATAGCTAATTGGATATAAATCAGGCATCATTTTTAAATCAATATTAGGATAAGTTCCAACATGATGAATTAAATTTTCAACATTTTCTGAATCATTATTTTTTAAGGCAAAATAACACTTTTCACAGTTAAAAATAGTATAAAGAGCATCGATTGTTTCTAAAATTTCACTTGGGTATTTCTTAATTATCGTGCTTCTGTTTTTTTCATAAACTTCATAATCAATCCCGTTTATTAAAAGGATTTTACCATTATCATTAGTTAAATTTAAATTATATAAATTTAAAATATCTTTAACATCAGTTTTAGAATAATCACTTAAATATTTTTTTACTCCTTTTATTTTTTTTACTTGTTCTTTAAAATCATTTTCAATAACTATAACACTTGTTTTTTTGTCTTGAACAACCATTTCCGTTAAACCTAAGACAGTGCCAGAAATAGGGCTATATATATAAAAGTTTTCTTTAGTCAAAACCAGACTATCTTTTAGTACCTTTTCTTTATCGGTAACATTAATCTTATAACCTTTTTCATATGGTATATACACATAATCTGGGCTTAAATAGTTATAAACATTTTTACTTACTTCAAATTGTTTTTGTTTTTTAATTTTTATAAAATCTGACATATATACCACCTACTAGTTTAAATTATAGCATTAATAAAAAAAAAAATAAACCTCGATCGGTTTATTTATATGTATCATATTCGATTTTTAACCAATTAGATAAATTAGCAATATTATGAATAATGTTTGATTCTTTAATAATTAAATTTTCAAAAGATTTTTTATCATTATGGTTTTCATCAACGGTAACTATTAACAATATTTGTTCTTGAAGTTTTTGATTTAAATTTTCATCTTCTGTAAATTGATAATCTGTATATTTATCAAAATTATCTAAACAATTATTAGAGTATAATGCGTTTAAATTTTTATCAGAAATCTTACTTTTATTTTTAAAATCTAGTATTTTAATATTTTTAATTTCTCGATTTGGAAAATCTTTTACCTCAACATAACATGATTTAATATCTGCAAGTAGCATATTAAAACCAGTTACTAAACTTTCTTCATCGGTTGTTATCGGTTTTAAATTATCCCACTTATCATCGGTTGTAATCTCTTTCATATTAGTTTCAATTTTTACAATACTTTTTTCAATTATATCAAATCTTGCTTTATAAGTATCGCCAAATTTAATTACATTTAAAGCGTTATACACAG
>JAQVWT010000034.1 GCA_028709545.1 Bacilli bacterium | reverse complement strand
AACGGTGAATTTGAAATGAAAAAATATTATCCTAAGAAAAAAACTGTCCAAGAATTTCTTGATGATTATTATAAATGCTACGAAGATGATACCTATGTTGAAAAACTTATTCCAATGACTTTAGAGGGGTGTGTTGTTAGAATTAGTGATATCATTGCCTATCTAGGTAGAGACATTGAAGACGCTGTTAAACTAGGGGTATTTGATATAAATAATTTACCAGAAGAAATAACTAGAGTTGTGGGAAACTCAAATAGTCAAATAGTTAACAATATTATTTTAGATATTATTAAAAATAGTTATAATCAGAATTATATTAAATTAAGTGATGAGATGTTTAATGCTATAAAACAACTAAAAAAATTTAATTATGAGCATATTTATTATAATGCTAATACAAAAGATGATTTAAAAATTTATGAAAACATGTTTAATACAGTGTTTAAACAAAATTTAAAGATAATTAATAAATCTTTAATTAAGTATCCTATATTTAAAGATTTCTTAAATAATCAAACAGATAGTTATTTAAAAGAAACTACCTCGGTTAGAAAAGTAATTGATTTTATTGCTGGAATGACTGATGACTATTTTATTAAACATTATAAAAAATTAAAAAACATCAAATTTTGATGTTTTATTTTGCTTCTTCTAAAGCTCTAGTTTCTCTAATAACTGAGATTTTAATTGTCCCAGGATACTGCATTTCTGCTTCGATTTTTTCTTTCATTTCTCTAGCAATTTTAAATGCGGTTAAGTCATCTATTTCTTCTGGTTTAACAATTATTCTTACTTCACGACCGGCTTGCATTGCAAATGTTTTTTCAACACCTTCAAAGCTATTACCTAAAGCCTCAAGCTCTTCAAGTCTTTTAATATAGTTTTCCATCGTATCATTACGTGCACCTGGTCTGGCAGCTGATAACGTATCAGCAATACTAACTAGGATGGAAATAATACTTGTTGCTGGAACATCACCATGATGTGACTGAATTGCATTTTGAACAATTTCTGGTTCTTTATATTTTTTAGCAATATCTAGCCCTATTTCAACATGACTGCCTTCCATTTCACTGTCAATTGCTTTACCAATATCATGAAGAAGTCCCGCTCTTTTAGCAAGAGGAACATTTTCTCCTAACTCAGATGCCATAATACCAGCAAGATGAGCAAGTTCTTTTGAATGAGTTAAAGCATTTTGTCCATAACTAGTTCGGAAATTTAACTTACCTATTAAATGGACAAGCTCTGGATCAATTTTAGTTAATCCCAGTTCATAAACTGCTTCATTTCCTATTTCTGTAACTCTTGTATTCATATCTTTACAAACTTTATCATAAATTTCTTCAATTCTAGTTGGATGAATTCTTCCATCTTTAATTAAAGTTTCAATAGTTTGTTTGGCTATTTCTCTTCGATATGGATCAAAAGAAGAAATAACAATTGCCTCAGGTGTATCATCAATTATTAAATCAACACCAGTAACAGATTCAATCGTCCTAATATTACGACCTTCTCTACCAATTAAACGGCCTTTCATTTCATCATTTGGTAAATCAATTGTACTAACAGTTTGAATAGTTGTTACATCATTAGCGTATCTTTCCATTGAATTCACTAGTAAATTTTTAGCTTTTTTGTCAACCTCTAATTTCGCTGCTGCTTCTTCATCTTTAATATAAGCGGCAATTTCATTAGACATCTCCGTTTCTACTCTTTCCATGATTAAGTCATGAGCTTTATCTTTTGTAAAGCCAGCAATGGTTTCAAGTTTCTCCATTTCTTCTTTCAAAAGTTCATCCATTTTTAATTCTTTTTCTTGTATTTGCTTTTGCAGAGCATTTAAATTATTATCTTTTTGTTCTAAAAGATTATCACGATTCTGAAGAAGTTCTTCTCTTTTATCAAGAGACTTCTCCCTTTGAGTAATTCTTTCCTCACTTTTTAAGACTTCTGATTTTCTTTCTTTAACTTCACGATCAGCTTCTTGTTTTAATTTAAATGTTTCTTCCTTTAATTCAACAATGCTATCTCGCTTATGTTTATCTGCTTCTTTTTTAGCATCGCTAAGTATTTTTTCTGCTTTTTGACCGGCACCAGCACCTGTTAATATGATTATCGCATATATAGCACCACCACCTAATATTAATCCAATAAAAAGAGTTAAAATGGAAGCCGTATTAAATACCATAATTTCCCTCCATTTTTATGTAGATATTAAACTACACTCTTATTATAAAATTTATTTGTCAGTTTTGCAAGGAAAACATTTAAAAAAAAGAGTAACTCCGCATAATATTTAGAGTTAAATCTTTTTATTAGAAAATTATTTACACTCCTTCTTAGTTGGAGTTTTATAAGCTTCTTTTATCTTCTTTTCTATTTCATCAGTAATTTTAGGATTATCTTTTAAATATTGTTTAACATTTTCTCTTCCTTGCCCAATTTTTTCATTATTATAACTAAACCAAGCTCCACTTTTATTAATTATATTTAAGTTCGAAGCAATATCAACTATTTCACCATTTTTACTAATACCCTCACCATAAACTATATCAACACTCGCCGTTTTAAATGGAGGTGCTACTTTGTTTTTTACAACTTTAATATTCATTTTATTACCAGTGATACAATCACCAATCTTAATTTGTTCCCCTCTTCTAACATCTAATCTAATTGTTGAGTAAAATTTAAGTGCACGTCCTCCGGGTGTTGTTTCTGGATTGCCAAATACAATGCCAAGCTTCTCTCTTAATTGATTAATAAATATCGCAGTTGTTTGTGTTTTATTAATAGTTCCTGATAATTTTCTTAAAGCTTGACTCATCAGTCTTGCTTGAAGTCCCATATGAGAATCGCCCATCTCACCGTCAATTTCTGCTTGGGGAACAAGAGCCGCTACCGAGTCAATTACCACGATATTCACTGCCTCACTACGAACTAAAGCCTCACATATTTCAAGAGCTTGCTCTCCAGTATCGGGTTGGCTTAATAAAAGCTCATTAATATCAACCCCAAGTTTTCTTGCATACACTGGATCTAGTGCATGCTCTGCATCAATAAATGCAGCTCGACCACCAGCTTTTTGCACCTCAGCTATTGCATGAAGTGCTACTGTTGTTTTTCCACTTGATTCTGGACCAAAAATTTCAATAATTCGCCCCTTCGGATATCCTCCTACTCCTAATGCTAAATCAAGAGATAAAGAACCAGATGATGTTACTTCGATTTCTAAATGTTCCATTCCTCCTAATTTCATAATCGCGCCTTTGCCAAATTGTTTTTCAATATCAGCTAGGACTTGGTCTAAAGCTTTATCTTTAGTATTATTTTTTTCTTTTAAACTTGTCTTCAAGTTTTTTCACCAATCTTTCTTGCTATATTCATTTTATTACAATAAATTTACTTTGTCAACACTTTTTGCAAACAAATGTTTGGCAGAATTTCAAAATCTGTAAAACACCAAAAAAAGATTAAAGGATATCCTTTAATATCAATAATATTTTATAATCGACTAAAATTTTAAAACATAAAAACTTTTATACAAAAGATAATATTATTTTTTTTCTATTTCTCCAAGTACAATTGTTGTATCACTTAAATCTTCAATGCTTTGATTTGCATAATAGCTAATAAAATCTTCAATAATTTTAATAAAAGGTTTATCCTCATTAATAAGTTCTATTTCTGAAACTAATTTTCTGAGTTTTTTAGGTACATCATTATTAAGTGATATATATTTAACAGGCTTGCCTGATTTTAAGGCCCATTTTAATTCGAGTTTTAAACCAAAACCAAGAGTACTTACCTCAGCAATTATTAGATCAGCTTTATTAATTAAATCTTTAACATATTTATCACGATAATTTTTACTTTGAGGAAGAATTAATTCATGTTTTAAACAAACCTCACTTGCAAGAATTTGGCGATACAACAAATTATTATAATCCATCTTGCTTGAATGAATAAAATATATTTTTAATCTTCTTTTCATTTAATCTCCTATATTAGTAGTATAACACTGGAAAATAAATTTATCTAGACTTGTTAAAACAAATATTTTACATTATAATAATTTACAGGTGATTGAAATGGAAATAATCGGAATTATTTGTGAATATAATCCTTTTCATAATGGACATAGCTATCATATTAATAAAATAAAAGATTTATATCCAAACTCATTAATTATATTAGTGTTAAATGGTTATTTTCTTCAAAGAGGAGAAGTAAGTATTTTATCTAAAGAAGATAAAGTAAAGATAGCTCTTGATAATAATGTTGATTTAGTAATTGAACATCCTTTTGTTTATGCATCAAACTCAGCCGATATTTTTGCTGAAAGTGCGGTTGCTATTTTAAATCAAATGGGCGCTCAAAAACTTATCTTTGGAAGTGAATCAAATGATATAGATTATTTAACTAAGAGCGCTCAAGAGCAGCTTAATGATAAATTTAATGATAAAGTTAAAGAATATTTAAAAATTGGAGTTAACTATCCTACCGCTCTTAATAAATCATTAAGCACTAAGTTAAATAGCCCAAATGATTTACTCGGAGTAGCCTATATTAAAGCTATTTTAAAAAATAATTATAAAATTAAACCTATAACAATTAAAAGAACTAATGATTATCATGATCTATTAAGTACTAATGAAGTAATAAGTGCATCTAATATTAGAGAGAAAATTAATAATAATCTTAATGTTGATAAATACACTAGTTATGCACATTTAATAAAAGGTATAGATAATGATCTATTATTTAATCTACTTAAATATAAAATTATTACTGATCATAATTTAAACAAATACCTATCTGTTGACGAAGGAATAGAATATAAGCTGATTAAAGAAATTAATAATTCAGTTAATACAGACGAATTAATTACTAATGTTAAAAGTAAAAGATATACATATAACCGGATTAGAAGAATGCTTATTCATATCTTAATTGGTCTTACTAAAGATAGTAAAGATAGTAAAGATGATTTAAAATTTGACTATATTAAAGTACTTGGCTTTAATGAAAGAGGTCAAAAATATTTAAATAAAATAAGAAAAGATATTAAAACAATTAAAAAAATAGATACTAATAATCTAATTCAAAAATATGAACTTAAAGCATCACTCATTTACGATTTACTTACCTCATCAAATACATATCAGTTTGAAATAAAAAACATCCCCATTAAAAAATAGTGAAATTATCACTATTTTTAAAATGAATCAATATTTATTCTAATTCTATTTAGTTTATGAATATAACCATAGGCTTGAACCATTGTTCTAAGTGCTCCAGCAATTTTGCCACCTCGACCAATTACCGCACCCATATCTGATTCATGAACAATTATTTCTAGCAAGATAATATCATCATCTCCACCGAATTCTTGAACACTTACCATGTCTGGTTGTTTAACTAAATTTTTTACTAAATTTTCAGTAAATGTAATTAATTCTTTATGCATAATTACTTCTCACTTTTCTTAATTTGTTTGAATTTAGTCCAAATTCCAGTAGTTGATAATAGGTTTTTTACTGTATCTGTTGGCAGTGCCCCAGTATTTAACCACTTTAATGTTTTTTCTTCATCAATAGTTATATTGTTTTCTTTTAATAATGGATTATATGTCCCAATTATTTCAATAAATTTTCCATCTCTTGAACTTCTTGAGTCAGCAGCTACAATCCTATAAAAAGGTTTTTGTTTAGCTCCCATTCTTTTTAATCTTAATTTTACAGCCATATATAATGCCTCCTTCTAATGCAACTATCTTAGCAAAAAAAAATCACAGTGTCAACTGTTATTGGTTGACACTGTTTAAATAATCTTCTTCTACTTCGATTTCGGTTTCACTAATAATTGGGTCCTCGGGATCAAGTTCAACATCATAGTCCTCAAAATCATCTTCAACTGCTATTCTAACCTTTGTATCACCAATTACTTCTACGCCAATTTCTTTTTCAACATTTAGTTTAATTTTACTTCCATCAACACTAACATTAGTTACTGATGGAGCCGCCAGACTGCGAACAAGAATTTCACTAGTATTAGTTAAATTACTATCATTTTGAAGTTTTACATTAACAACATCTTGATATGTAAAATTTCGTACTAAAACATTTGTCTTAGTATTATTTTCAAAAGAATACCAAACATTTACGTCATAACTTCCATCAATATTAACTTTACCCCTATTATTATGACCACTAAATGTATTGTTTATTACCCAGCACCCTAGTACTGTGTCAACCACCTCATCAGTTTCAATCGTCAACTCATCTTTAGTGCTTTTCTTAGTCTTACCTATTACTGCTTTAGTAACGATTTCTTTATAATTTGCCACTATATTATCACTCCTCACTTTACTTTATGCAAGTACTAGGCAAATGTACACTAAAATTAAGTAAAATTATAAATTATCTTTAGTAATACAAAAATGATATAGATTTTATATTATTAACAAACAAAGAGATTAAATATATCGCTTAAGTGTAAATTAATCAATATTTTTCTGTTTTTTTTGATTAATTTACACTTAACGAGCGAAATAGCATTTTTTCTCATAAAATGTTGTAGTATTAATTCATGTATGATATGTTTAAATAGAAAGAAGGTCTGACAACAATGAATTGTATTTTTTGTAAAATAATAAAGAAAGAAATCCCTTCAAAGATATTATATGAAGATAATGATTTTATCGTAATAATGGATGCAAATCCTGATTCAAATGGGCATATTTTAATAATACCAATTAAACACTATAAAACATTTGAAGATTTAGATGATCTAATATTATTAAAAATAAATAACTTAGCGAAAAAAATGAAAGATCTACTTGTAGACAAACTTGATATTGAGGGCTTAACTTTAGCAACTAATTACGGGATTAACCAAATGGTTAAGCACTATCATTTACATTTAATTCCTGCCTATAAAGAAGATTTAGGTCTTGAGGATATTGATAAAATTTATCATAAAATAAAAGATATTTAAATGAACTCATCTAAATATTCCTTTTCCATCTGTTGCTATCATTTTCGACTGTACACAATTTCTGTACAGTTCACTTTATTCTTATTCAGATAGCTTTTATTTTTAATTTATACCAATTACCTCTTTAAAGAAAAGCCATATAAAAAAAAGATTGAAAAATCAATCTTATTGTAAAGCCGAAATTAATTCGTCTTTTTTCATGGTTGAATAACCACTAATTTTTTTACTTTTAGCCATTGCTTTTAACTCAGCTACAGTTAGTTTACTTAAATCAGTTTTAACTTCTTTTTTCGCAACTGGTTTTTCAGCTTTAGCTTCTGGTTTAACTTCTTTTTTCGCAGCTGGTTTAGCTTCTGTTTTAACTTCTTTTACAACTGGTTTTTCAGCCTTAACTTCAGTCTTAACTACTTTGCCTTCTAAACCATCTTTAGCTAGTTTAACTAGCTTTGAGAAGTATTTTGGATTATCAATCGCGATCTCTGAAAGCATCTTACGATTAATTTCAATACCTGCTTTATTTAAACCATTAATAAATCTTGAATAGCTTATATCGTTTTCACGGCAAGCCGCATTGATACGGGTAATCCATAATTTACGAAAATTTCTTTTATTTTGTTTACGGTCACGGTATGCATATTCCCCACTATGGAAAAGTTGTTCTTGAGCTGTTTTGAATAAACGATGTTTACTTCCAAAATATCCTTTAGCTTGTTTTAAAACTTTTCTTCTACGGTTTTTAGCAACTGGGCCACCTTTAACTCTTGTCATATTACCACCTAGATAACAGAACTTAATCTGTCAGCATCTCCTTTCGCAAGTGTTCCTTTATTTCTTCTTTGTCTAACTTGTTTGCTAGAATCTTTAGCAGTTTTATGGTTTCCTCCAGATTTTTTAAATGTTAATGTTCCATTTTTTTTCTTTTTAAAAACTTTACTACTTGATTTATGCGTTTTTTGTTTTGGCATAATGTTTTCCTCCTTATTTTTTTGGTGCTAGTATCATTGTCATTGTTCTACCTTCAAGCTTTGGGCTTGTTTCAACTACAGCTATTTCTGCTAATTCATTTGCAAAACGCTCAAGAACATCTTTACCCAAATCAGTGTGAGTCATTTGACGACCTTTAAATCTTAAAGTAGCTTTTATCTTATGACCCTTAAGTAAATACTCTTCAGCATTTTTCTTACGAGTATTAAAATCCCCAATATCAATTTTTACTGAAAACTGATATTCCTTCATTTCCTTATTACTCGCTCTTTGAGTCTTTAAAGCCTCTTTTTGCTTCTTTTGTTTTTCATAACGATATTTATTATAATCCATAATTTTACCAACTGCTTGGGGATTATTACCGCTCATTAAAACTAGATCAAGACCAGCATAATTTGCTAGTGTCAAAGCATCTTCTAATTTTTTACTTCCCATCTGTTCTCCATTTGGGCCGATAACCATTAGTTCACTGACTCTAATGTTCCTATTAATAGGTAGTTCATCTTTTTTGACATTATTTGCTATTTTATTTGCACCTCCATATAATCAAAAAGTGAATGCATCTTAGCATCCACTATAAAACCTTAAGTATATCTTATGGCGTTTACCTATTTACTTTTGTAAATCAGGTGGAGTGTGGATACACATCGCTTTCCTTAAATGACAAATCAATTATAGCATTACTAATCAATTTGTCAAGAAAAATCGTATTTACACGTTTATCTTATAAATACTATGATTATAAATATTATTTATACTGAAAACAATATAAATAATCAGAAAATTGCTTATAACTCGGAAAAAGTCAATATTTTTGCGACTTTTTCCGAGTTATAGAGTATTTTAGACTAAATTTCATTAAAAACGATTTCTGCTTTACGAACAAACATATCGGTATAATCACAATCTAAATCTAAATCAATTAAATCTTTTTTCATTGCACTTATTTCAGTATATATTTTATCTATATGAACGCTAGTATCTTCCATCTCAATAAATAAATGATGATTATTTACAACCTGAACAACAAGCACCATTTCATTATTAGAATAAACAATACATTTATCATCAATTTTAATGAGATCTTTATAGCCAATTTGTTTCATAAACATTTCCGCATCATTTATATCTTCAATAGCACACTCATATTTTGTTTGGCGGGTTATTTCTCCTAAATCATTGGTTTCTTTATATTTATAAACGAGTTTTTTAGTAATACCTACAATATCTCTTATTAATATACATTTCTTTAATAACTCCCTAACTGGAATATTATTTATATTAATATTTTTATCAAGCATATAAATATCATTAACCTGATACTCTTCAACAATGTTAAAACCTTTACTTATTAAATCACTATGTAATTTTTCATAACTACAATTTACTTTAACGGTTATTTCTTTTTCTTCTTTCATCTTTACCTCTTTCATATATTATACAATATAAACTTAAGTTTAAAAAGGGGCTTTTAAGAACATAATATAATAAGTGATATTATGGAAAATTTAAAAATTATAAAAGATTTATTTAAGGATACTCCTGATTTAATAATTAGACCTATTAAAAAAAGATTTAATACTGTTTATATTATATTTTTAGAAACTGTAAGTAGTGGTGACAGGGTTAATAGTTATATTTTAAATCCCCTTACACTGCCTAGTAAAAATAAACTATCAATTGAAAAAGCATTATCAGGACCTAACCTTAAAGTAATAGATATAAATGACGTAGAAAAATATCTTTGTAGTGGCTTTACTATCATCTTAGATAAACAGACTATTTACGCAGTAGAAACTAAAGCCGAACTAGATCGAGGTATCGATGAGGCAAAAGTAGAGCCAGCTATTTATGGACCTAAAGATTCACTTGTTGAAAACATCAATAAAAATATTGGTTTAATAAAAAGAAGAATTAAAAGTAGTCATTTAAAAATAAAAGATCATACCTTAGGTAGATATTCTAAAACTAGCACTAGCGTTCTTTATATTGATAATATTGCTAAAGTTGAGCTTGTTTTAGAAATAACAAAAAAATTAGATTCTATTGATACTGATGCTATTACTTCAGCTGGAGAATTAAAACAATATTTATTTAATGAAAATATAAATGTTTTTCCACCTATGAAACTAACAGAAAGACCTGATACAATTATCAGTGCTCTTTTAGAAGGAAAAATTATTATTTTAGTAGATAACTCTCCCTTTGCTATTATTTTGCCAGCCGTACTTGCTGACTTTATTAATCCGACCGTTGATGATTATACAAGCGCGCTTAATACTAACTACTTAAAAGTTTTAAGAATGATTTGTTTTATTCTAACAATCATAACTCCTGCTTTTTATATTGCAACAACTAATTATAACCAAGAAACCATTCCTGGACTTCTTCTTATGAATATTGCAACCCAAAGATTTGGGGTGCCTTTTCCGTCAATTGTAGAGGCAATAATTATGCTCTTTGTCTGCGAACTTCTAAGAGAAAGTGATGTTAGGTTTGCTAGTAACTATGGCAGTGCAGTTTCCATATTAGGCGCCCTGGTTTTAGGTGAATCAGCAGTTGCATCAGGCATTGTTTCCCCGATTATGATAATTGTTATCGCTATTACCTTTGTTAGTAGTTTAATGTTTAATGAAGTTGAAATAAATGGTGCGGTTAGAACTTGGCGATATATTTATCTTCTTTTTGCATCCCTCCTTGGTTTATATGGCCTAACACTTGCCTTTATCATGATGCTAATTAACCTCTGCTCATATAAAGTTTATAACCTATCATATATGTTTCCCATCTCGCCTCTAGACTTTTCTTACCTTAAAGAAACGTTACTTAAAGTAAAAAGAAAAAAACAAGATAAACGTAGTAAATATTTAACTGATAATGTTAGAAAGCAGGCTTAAATGAAAAAAACAATTATCTTATTTGCTTGTCTACTTCTCTCTGGGTGCTATAACTATAAAGAAGTAAGCGATCTTGCTTTTGTTTCAAGCTTAGCACTTGACTATCAAAATAATAATTTTAATATTATCTTAGAAATTGAAGAGAACCATAAAGATAATAAGTATTCTTCTTATATTTTAGAAGGAACTGGTAAAACTATTGAGGCAGCTATTCAAAATGCATCCCTTTCATTTAATAAAGATTTATACTTTATTAATTTAAATATATTATTAATAAGTAAAGAAGCTGCTAATAATAAACTTGCGAGTATTTTAAATTATGTATCCCGTGATAATAATTTTTCATTTAACTTTAATATCGCTCTTTGTGATAATCCTAAAGAAGCTATCGAAAACATCATGCAAAAAGAAGAAATATTTGGTAAATACTTAAGTACACTGCTAAAAAATACCGATAGTAATACTATTAATATTAAACTAGATAATCTTTTAAATAATTACTTAAATGAAAACTATGATATTATTCTGCCAATTATAAATATAAAAGAAGATACGATAATAATCGATAAAGCAGCTATCTTTAAGGATAATATTATAATAGATACTTTAGATGAAGAAAGCCTAGCTATATATAATATCCTTCTAAATAATCATCGTGATTATTACTTAGAAATAGATAATGATATAGTTTTTAAAACTAGTTATTATCAAACTAGTATATATTTTAAAAATAATACTTTATATATTATGCCAACTCTAACTGGTACATTTTTAGAATCTATTTCTCATGCCCCAGATAAAATAGTCGATAAAGTTAATATAAAATTTAATAATGAAATAGAGAACTTTATAAATAATCTAATATCTTTAGAAAGCGATCCTCTAGGACTTAAAAGATATACTAAAAATAAAAAAGATATAAAATACCGAATAAACACTAATATCATTTTAGAAAATAAAAGCTTAATCTACAAAGGAGTATCTCATGAATAAGATAACTAAACATCAGTATAATAGTACTCTTTTTCTCCTAGCAAGACCTTTATTTTTAGGCTTTGGTATTTATAAAATAATAAATATAGTCGGCTCTTACTATTACATTAGTATTATCTTAGGAATATTCCTAGGACTTTTATTAAATCAAATAATAAAAAAAATAAATAATATAAACTTTATAAAACTATTAATAAGTATAATATTACTTATTTATGGAACTTACTCTCTAACTAACTCAATATCTACCCTATACTTAAATCAAACACCTAAAATAATTATCTTAGC
Source organism: Bacilli bacterium (assembly GCA_028709545.1). GTDB lineage: Bacteria > Bacillota_I > Bacilli_A > RF39 > UBA660 > DUUS01. Next base: position 736 of record JAQVWT010000034.1, on the reverse strand, counting down.
AGCCCTTCTATTAATTATCATCTATTCTCGAAGTAAAAATAAAGAAAATATTTTTAAAGTAGCTAATATATTATTTATTATAAATATCGGTCTTTTCCTAATTACGACTTTTTCATTAATACCCTATATAAACATTGAAATTATAACTCTAGCAAATAATTTTAATCTAGCTAATATTTTAATATCATCAATATACTTTGCCTTACTTAGTACAATACCCTATTTAATACTTCCAAACTTTAAAGAAAATTATAACTATAAAGCTTATATATTATCATCTCTCTATACCCTAATATTATTTACTTTAATAATCACTATATTAGGTGCACCAGTTGCATCAATCTACAAATATCCAGAGTATATAATCTTTAAAAAAATATCAATTCTAAACATCATAGAAAATGTTCAAAATATTCTCTTTATGAGCTGGATATTTGAAAGCTTTATTATGCTGGGGATCGCTAGTAATAATATCAATAAAAAAATATTACTACTTATCTTAATAGTAATATTTATAACCTATTCTATATTCATAACCAAGATTAATATTTTATTTTAGATAGCTATGAAAGGGTCATTTGCACTGCCTGTTCCAGATACTCTTGTCGCTGATATAAGAGAAACGGACGGACGCGCCCCGCTGGCGGTGTACACGCTGTCGCTGCCCAGATCACCAGACGAATAAACGTACCACCCGCTCGCATCCACACCCGAGTACATGTAGCTTGGCGAAAAC
>JAQVWT010000033.1 GCA_028709545.1 Bacilli bacterium | reverse complement strand
TAGCTAATGGAAAAATTATGGTATGTTGTTAATACTTACAGTGGACATGAAAGCAAAGTAAAAGAGAAGTTAGAAATGCGTTCTGAATCAATGGGATTCCAAGACTATATTTTTAGAGTTATTGTTCCTGAGGAAACGGTAAAAGAGACATTAAAAGATGGTAGTATTAAGGAAAAACAAAAAAAGATGTTTCCAGGTTATATATTAGTTGAAATGATTATGACCGATGAGGCATGGTATGTTGTGCGTAATACTCCTGGAGTCACAGGTTTTATTGGATCAAGTGGTAAGGGAGCAAAACCAACTCCATTACTTCCCCAAGAAATTGACCGAATACTTGCCAATATGGGTATGACCCGAATCGATGTTGATGTAGAACTGGGAGTCGGATCAAAAGTAACAATTATAGATGGTCCATTTAAGGGTATGATTGGTACTGTTGATAATTTAGATTTAGAAAAAAGTCGTTTAACCGTATTAATAGATTTATTTGGTCAAGAGACACCAGTTGAAGTTGAAATTTTCCAAGTAAGTAAAGTTTAAGACAGAAAATTCTGTCTTTTTTTAATTTTGCCTGCATTAAACTCAGTTTTCCATAATTTAAAGCTTGATAATTGAGTATACCTGTGATAATATCTTAATTGCAGTTATATATTTATTTATAAGTTGCAGTTAAGTGGAAGGGAAGCGGATTAGCCCACACCACTAAGCGAAAATTATTTGAAAGGAAGTGTTTTTCGTGGCAAAAGAAATCGTAAAAAAATTAAAATTACAAATTCCCGCAGGAAAAGCAACACCAGCTCCACCAGTTGGAACTGTGCTTGGACCAGCAGGAATCAATTCTCAAGAGTTTTGTACTAAGTTCAACGATGCATCAAAAGAAATGATGGGCGACATTGTCCCAGTTGAAATTACTTTATATAATGATCGTAGTTATGACTTTGTAATTAAAACTCCACCAGCAGCGTTTTTACTTAAAAAAGCAGCAAAGATTGACAAAGCTAGTAAAAAAGGCGCGAATGAAATTGCAGCAATTATTTCCAAAGAAGATTTGCGTAAAATAGCAGAAACAAAGATGCCAGATTTAAATGCATATAATGTTGAAGAAGCGATGAATATCATCGAAGGAACTGCTCGTAACATGGGAATTGCTATTAAAGGCGTTAACGATGCTGAGCTTGCAGCGCAAGCAGCATCAGCGTTAGAAGCTGAAAAAGAAATGGCGAAACGTGAGGCAGAACTAGCTGAAATGGAAGCAAAACTTGAAGAAGCAAATACTGATGTGACAGAAGATGAAGAAACATCTGAAGAAGAAACAGAAACTAACGAAATATAATCCGAAAAAAATCTACCACGATTGGAGGAAAGACTAATGAAAAAAGGAAAAAAATATGTGGAAGCTTCTAAACTAGTTGATAAGTCTAAATCTTATGAACTAAAGGAAGCAATTAAACTAGTTAAACAAACTAGTATTACTAAGTTTGATGCAAGTATTGAAATTGCAATGAATTTAAACATTGATACTAAAAAAGCTGGCGAACAACTAAGAGGATCGATTGTTTTACCTAATGGAACTGGAAAAACATCTAAGATATTAGTTATCGCAAAAGGTGAGGCAGCCGAAGCTGCTAAAAAAGCTGGAGCAACTTATGTTGGAGAACTTGAATTAATTGAAAAAATCGAAAAAGAAAATTGGTTTGATTTTGATATTATTATAGCTACTCCAGAAATGATGCCTGCTCTTGGTAAAATTGGTAAAGTTTTAGGACCTAAAGGTTTAATGCCTAATCCAAAAACTGGAACAGTAACAATTACACCAGCAAAAGTAGTTGAAGATGTAAAAAAAGGAATGATCGAGTACCGTGCCGATTCATTTGGTAACATTCATTCTATATTAGGTAAAGTATCATTTGCAGAAAATGCACTTGAGGAAAACCTTACATATTTTATTAATACTATTATAAAAAGTAAACCAGTAAGTGTTAAAGGCCCGTTAATTAAAAACGTAACCATCAGCACAACAATGGGTCCAGGAATTAAAGTTAGCTTAGATTCTTTTGACAACAAATAAATAGTGTTATATAATGAACTTGTAAAAAAACTTATTTACCGAAGACAGTAGGGAGCAAAGCTTTAATTATCCTGCCGAGGAAAGTTATTATACTTATAAAAAGTAAACTTTCCGTGTGGAAAGTTTTTTTAAAAAATAAAGGAGGAAAATATGGCGAGTGAAAAAAATCTTAAATTAAAAAAAGATGTTGTTAATAAGATTACTAAGCAGATTGAAGAATCTGAGGCAGTAGTGTTATTTACTTATCAAGGTTTATCAGTTTCTGATATGGCTGGTTTAAGACGAAAATTACGTGAAGTAGACTCAGAAATCAAAGTTTATAAAAACACCTTAGTAAAATTTGCACTAAATAGTTTAAAACTTGATTTAGATGAATACTTAGCTGGTCCAAATGCAATTCTTTTTGGTAAAAACTTACTTGATTCAATTAAAGTTTTAGATACTTTTGCAAAAGAGCATGAAACTGTTGAAATTAAAGCAGGAGTTATCAAAGGAGATCTAGTATCACTAGAGATAATTAAAGAATATGCATCTATTCCATCAATGGAAGGACTACTTACAATGCTTGCAGGTGGTATGATAGAACACGTAAAAAATCTATCAATTAGCTTAGATTTATATACTAAGCAATTAGAGGAAAGGAATTAAAGAAAATGGCAAAATTTACAAAAGATGAGTTCATAAAAGGACTAAAAGAAATGACTATTCTTGAAGTTAAAGAATTAGTTGATGCAATGAAAGAAGAATTTGGAGTTGATCCAAGTGCTGTTGCAGTAGCAGCTGCACCAGCAGCAGTTGAGGAAGAAACATCAAGTACTAAAACTGTAGTATTAAAAGATGCAGGAGCAGCTAAGATCGGTGTAATTAAAATCATTAGAGAAATTACTGGACTAGGCTTAGTTGAAGCAAAAGCAGTAGCTGATAATGGTGGTAATGTTAAAGAAAACATTCCAACTGAAGAAGCAAATGAAATTAAAGCTAAGCTTGAAGAAGCTGGCGCAACTGTAGAATTAGCATAAATTCTAAAACCCGAAAGGGTTTTTTAGATTGCATAAAGTTTTGAATTTATATATAATACTTGTGGAGGGCGTAGTTATGAAATTAAATAATAATGGTTGGGGATATTTGATGATGATTTTTTTAATAGTTATTTTATGTTTGTTTTTACTTGTTGCAGCGTATTTTATTTATCGTTTTTATAATAGTATTGATGTATATCAATTTAATACTGTAATTACGCAAAATATATGAAAAATAGTTTAATTATATCTGCTTTTATTATGTTAATATTAGTTGGATGTCTAACATTTATTGGCATAAATCTAACTAAAAAAAATGGGGAATATTATAATTTAGAAAAACATTTAACTAGTGCGGCTAAAGATTATTATGCTCAGTATCCAAATGAACTACCTAATAGTGAAATAATAATTACTGCATCTAAATTAATTGAGAATAACTTTTTAGATAAGCTTGTAGTTAATGATGAAGAATGTAATGGTTATGTACTTATTAAAAAAAATTATATATCTCATGATTTTAAACCATATATTAATTGTAAAAATTATCAAACAAAAAAATATAACCCACAAAACGAGGAGTAAAGATGATAAAAAGAGTAATGATAATACTTGCAATGTTATTAATGACAACAAGTTGCTTTAGTAATAAAACAACTAATGAGTTTCAAGAAATATATGGAGTAAAGTCAGATCTAGTAAATAGAATGTCTTATGAAGAATTTTTATCTTTTACTGAAAAAAACACATGTGTTGTTTTTATTGGTGATGAGGATAATACTACTAAAGATTTAGCTAATATATTTTGTGAAACATTATGTGAGTGTGATGTTAATAAAGCTCACTTTGTAAAAACAGAAGATATAACTGATGATAAATTACTTGAAATATTTGAAGTAGATAATCTTAATTATCCGATAATAGTTGCTTATAAAGTAGGTGAGTTAGTAGGATACTATGATTCAGAAACTAAGCAGGCTAATTTAAAAAAATATATTGATGATTTAATTCATCAGGCATATCCAACAGTTTGTACAGATGCTTGTTAAATTTTACCAAAAATCACTTTTTATCAAGATTTTGGTTGACAGGCATATAATATGATGATACTATTAAAATGCATTTATTTTTAGGTTCTATCGCTGATAGGACTTGATTTTAAACAATATACTACACACCAGGAAGTGTGCATAGGAAGGAAGAAGAAAATGCCGACAATTAATCAATTAGTAAAAACTAAGAGAAAAGACAAAACTAAAAAGAAACATAGTCCAGTGCTTAACGTTGGGTTTAACAGTTTAAAGAGAAAAACTACTGACAGTAATCATCCTCAAATGAGAGGTGTATGTACTAGAGTTGGTACTAAAACTCCAAAGAAACCAAACTCAGCATTAAGAAAATATGCTAGAGTAAGACTATCTAATGGACGTGAAGTTGATGTTTATATTCCAGGAGAAGGACATAACTTACAAGAACATAGTGTTGTATTAATTCGTGGTGGTCGTGTTAAGGACTTAATTGGAGTTCGTTATCACATTGTGCGTGGAGCACTTGATACTCAAGGAGTGAGTGACCGCAAACAAGGAAGAAGTAAATACGGTACTAAAAAACCAAAATAATATAAGGAGGAAGAAAAATGCGTAAGAAACGTGCAGTAAAACGTGATGTTTTACCAGATCCTATATATGATTCTAAGGTTGTTACCAAATTAATCAATGCTATTATGAATGATGGTAGAAAAGGAACAGCTGAAAAGATCTTATATGAGGCGTTTGAAATAATAAAAAAACAAACAAAAGAAAATCCAATGGATATATTTAATAAAGCAATGGATAATATTAGTCCAGCTTTAGAAGTTAAATCTCGTCGTGTTGGAGGATCAAACGTTCAAGTACCAATTGAAGTACGCGAAGAAAGAAAACAAACTTTAGCACTTCGTTGGCTTGTAAATTATTCAAGACTAAGAAATGGCAAAAGTATGGCTGAGAATTTAGCTTTTGAAATAATCGATGCAGCAAATGGAACGGGTGGAGCTGCTAAAAAAAGAGAAGACACCCATAAAATGGCTGAGGCAAATAAGGCATTTGCTCACTTTAGATGGTAGGAGGAAATTTATATGGCAAGAGATGTATCACTCGATAAAATACGAAATATTGGAATCATGGCCCATATAGATGCCGGAAAAACTACATTTACTGAAAGAGTTTTGTTTCATACAGGAATTAACCATAAAATTGGTGAAACTCATGATGGAGCGGCAACAATGGACTGGATGGATCAAGAAAAAGAAAGAGGTATCACAATTACTAGTGCGGCAACAACTGCTCATTGGAATGGATATCGCCTTAATATTATTGATACTCCAGGGCACGTAGATTTTACTATCGAGGTTCAAAGAAGTTTAAGAGTACTAGATGGTGCGATTACACTACTAGATGGACAAAATGGTGTAGAACCACAAAGTGAAACTGTTTGGCGTCAAGCTGATGAATTTAAAGTTCCAAGAATGTTTTTTGTTAATAAAATGGATAAATTAGGAGCAGATTTTGCTTATACAATTGGAACAATTAAAAGTAGACTAGGAGTTAATTCAAAACCTATTCAGTGGCCGATTGGTGCTGAAGATGGTTTTACTGGATTAATTGATTTAGTAACAAAGACTGCTTATAAATTTAAAGGTGATGAGCATGAAACTTCAGAAGAAATTGCAGTACCTGAGGATTTAGTAGATTTAGTTGCAGAAAAAAGAATAGATTTAATTGAAGCTATTGCTGACTTTGACGATGAATTAATGGAAAAATATTTAGAAGGTGAAGAAGTTTCAATTGAGCTTATTAAAAAAGCAATTCGAAAAGGAACACTAGATGCTAAATTTTTCCCAGTTATGGTAGGTAGTGCTAAAGCAAATATTGGTATTAAGCTTGCGCTTGATGCGATACTTGATTACATGCCATCCCCAACTGATGTCGAAGCAATTGAATGTGTTGATAAAAAAGGTGAAGACGTTTTAAGACATCCAAGTGATAATGAACCATTTACAGCACTTGCATTTAAAATTGCAGTTGACCCTTTTGTTGGAAGTTTAACATTCTTTAGAGTTTACTCTGGAAAATTAACAGCAGGATCTTATATTGTTAACTCAACTAAAGGTGAAAAAGAAAGAATTGGTAGAATCTTGCAAATGCATGCTAATAACCGTAAAGAAATTACAGAGGTATATACTGGTGAAATAGCAGCAGCAGTTGGTTTAAAATTTACTACTACTGCAGATACTCTATGTGATGAAAAAAATTCGGTAATTATGAAAGGAATGGCTTTTCCTGATCCAGTTATTGATATGGCAATTGAACCAAAATCAAAAAATGATCAAGATAAAATGGCTCAATCCCTTCAAAGATTATCTGATGAAGATCCAACATTTAAATTTAGAACCGATCCAGAAACAGCCCAAACGGTAATATCTGGAATGGGAGAGCTTCACTTAGAAGTTCAAGTTGAAAGACTAAGAAGAGAATTCTCAGTAGATGTTAATGTTGGTAAACCACAAGTTGCGTACCGCGAAACATTAACAGTTGCAGCTGAATGTGAAGGGAAATACATTAAACAATCTGGTGGACGTGGTCAATATGGTCATGTTTGGATTAAATTTGAACCAAATAGAGATAATGGTTACGAGTTTGTTGATAAAATTGTTGGTGGAGTAGTTCCAAGAGAATACATTCCAGTAACTGATAAAGGACTTCAAGAAGCAATGGCTGGTGGAATTTTAGCGGGATATCCAATGGTAGATGTTAAAGCTACATTATTTGAAGGATCATATCATGATGTTGACTCATCAGAGATGGCATTTAAGATTGCAGCAAGCATGGCTTTAAAAGAAGCGAAAAACAAATGTAAACCAGTACTACTAGAACCAATCATGAAAGTAGACGTTGTAACACCTGAGGAATACATGGGAAATGTTATGGGAGATATTACATCTCGTCGTGGTAGACCACTTGGTCAAGAATCACGCGGGAACGCCCTACAAATCAGTGCTATGATGCCTTTATCAGAAATGTTTGGACTGGCAACAAGCCTTCGTAGTAACACTCAAGGAAGAGGAACTTTTACACCAATGTTTGATCATTATGAAGAAGTACCAAAAAGTATCGCTGAAGAAATAATCAAGAAAAACAGCGTATCACAATAAATAAGACTTGAATTATGTTCAAGAATTAGATAAAATATTGCTAGATAAGAAAAATAGGAGGAATTAAAAATGGCAAGACAAAAATTTGATCGTAATAAACCTCATGTTAATATAGGAACAATTGGTCACGTAGACCACGGTAAAACTACTTTAACTGCGGCTATTACAAAATTCTATGGTGATTTTGTTGCATATGAAAATATTGATAAAGCACCAGAAGAAAGAGAAAGAGGTATTACAATTAGTACTTCACACGTTGAGTATGAGACGGAGAAACGTCACTATGCTCACGTAGACTGCCCAGGACATGCTGACTATGTTAAGAACATGATCACAGGTGCTGCGCAAATGGATGGAGCTATCTTAGTAGTTAGCGCATCTGATGGCCCAATGCCACAAACAAGAGAACATATCTTACTTGCTCGTCAAGTTGGTGTTCCAAAAATCGTTGTATTCATGAACAAATGTGATCAAGTAGACGATGCAGAACTTTTAGATTTAGTAGAAATGGAAGTTAGAGAACTACTTGGCGAATACAAATTTGATGCTGATGCTCCAGTAATTAGAGGTTCAGCTTTAAAAGCACTTGAGGGTGATGAAAAATATGGAGAAGCTATTAAAGAATTAATGGCAGCAGTTGATGAATATATTGACACTCCAGTTAGAGATACAGAAAAACCATTCTTAATGAGTGTTGAAGATGTATTTACTATCTCAGGTCGTGGAACAGTTGTAACTGGTCGTGTTGAACGTGGAAAAATCGGACTTAACGAAGAGGTTGAGATCGTTGGACTACGTGATACAAGAAAAACAGTCGTAACTGGAATCGAAATGTTTAGAAAATCACTTGACTATGCAGCAGCAGGAGATAATGCAGGATTATTACTTCGTGGTATTAACCGTGAAGATATCGAACGTGGACAAGTACTGGCAAAACCAGGAACAGTTAAACCTTTTAAGAAATTTAAGGCAGCTGTTTATATACTAAGTAAAGAAGAAGGCGGACGTCATACTCCATTCTTCTCAAACTACAGACCACAATTTTATTTCCGTACAACAGACGTTACTGGTGTAATTGAACTTCCTCAAGGAGTTGAAATGGTTATGCCTGGTGATAATATTGATATGACAGTAGAATTAATTAGCCCAGTTGCTCTAGAAGCAGGTACTCAATTCTCAATTCGTGAGGGTGGACGTACAGTTGGCGCTGGTACTGTTTCAGAAATTGTTGAATAAAACTCCTTGTGAGTTTTTTTCTTTGCAATAAAACTTGACAATCAATATTAATAATTATTTAAAAACTCTATATTTATGATAATATAGAGTCAGAGGTAAGGTAAGTGAAAGAATCTAAATCAATTTTAAATATAGTTGAAAAATATAATTTACTAATAAGAATTATAGTTTTTATCGTGTCTGTATTTTTAATTGCTGTTAATTATAATCTAGTACTTGCTCCTAATAATTTAGTTATCGGGGGATTATCTGGACTTGCTATAGTAGTTAAACAAGTTACTGGTTTAAATACTTCAATATTTATTGTTATTTCGACAACTGCAACAACAATAATTGGTTTTTTCTTTTTAGAAAGACAAAAAATGTATAAGATCCTTTTTGGTTCAGTTATTTTTAATATTTTTGTTTCCCTTACAGAGCCGCTTTCTAAATATATTACCCTAGAATTTAACAGTCAATTTATTATGATATTATTTGCTGCAGTTTGTTATGGAATATGTTATGGACTTGTGTTTAGGTCTGGCTTTATAATTGGTGGAAGCGATACGATATCGGCTATTATTTCTAAATATACTAAACTTCCAATGGGAACCTCAGCTGTTTGGACCAATATCTTTATCGTACTTGCTGGTTTTATAGTTTTTGGTTTAACTAAAACAGTTTATGGTGTCTTTATATTACTCGTAAGTAATAAAATAGTTGATATAATTATTCTTGGTGTTAAAGATTCTAAAATGTGCTATATAAAGTCAGCAAAGTCAGATAAAATTTTAGATCACTTATTAAATAACGTTAATATTGGAGTCACGCAGTTAGTTGGTAAAGGTGGTATTTTTACAAAAACTGATCCAGTTTTATTAGTAATTGTCCCATTTAATCATTATTATGGACTTAAACATACAATCAAAAAATTAGATCAAGATGCATTCTTAGTTGCCAGTGATTGTCATGATGTATCTGGTGGCTATAAAAAGAATTTATTACCTTTTTAAATAAACTGATTTATGGTATACTTACTGAGCAAGGACGTGATTATATGGACGAAAATTTTGAAATGTTAGAAATAAATAATTCAGATATTGAAATCCTAGAATTAGATAATAATGATAAATTAAATAAAAATAAAATAAGCATTATAGATACATATGGTGAGGATTTAAGTACTAGAGAATATATAACAAATCCTGCTATAGGTAGAGATAAAGAAATCAAAGAGATGATTCTGGCTTTAATATCACCGGATAAAGGTGCTCTTTTAGTTGGTAAACCAGGAATTGGTAAAACAGCAATAGTTGAAGGGTTAGGTTATTTAATACAAAATAATAAAGTACCTCTAGCAATTAAAGATTGGTCAATTATTAAAATAAATATAACTAGTTTACTAGGGTCTACTACTATTGATGGTAATACTGATTCTAAAATAGAGTTACTAATTCAAGAATTAAAGATGCGAGAAAAGACAATTTTATTTATTGATGAGGTACATTTGCTAGTTAATAAGAGTACTAGTAATAATAATATAGATTTTGCTAATATGCTTAAACCATTTCTTGATCGCGGGACAATTAAGATGATTGGGGCAACTACGACCGAAGAGTATGAGGCATATGTCTTAAGAGACAGAGCATTCCTACGTAGATTTCAAAAAATAGAAATAATTGAGTCTGATCCTGAGACAGTAGTTGAGATAATGATGGGAACATATCCACGTTTTGAAAAAAAACTAGGTGTTAAACTTGCCTATACTGATTATCAAAAAGAAAATATCTTTAAATTTCTAGTTGAAATGACAAGTGAATATAAAAGAGTTTATGAAATAGCGAGTCGTTATCCAGATATTTGCTTAACAATACTTGCTAATGCTTTTAGTTATGCAGTTTTTGAAAACGCAAGTGAGGTCAGAATTAAACATATTTATAAAGCAGTAGTAAATGCTAGAAACATTTATCCAGATGCTTTAAGGAAGGAAATAGATAAATTTAAAATAACATTTGCTGATTTACTTGAAGAAGAAAATGTTGACTTAAATGAAAAATAACGGTTACACCGTTTTTTAGTGAGGTAAAGAAAATGAATGAATTAATAATAAATGAATTATCAAGAGAGCTTAATATCAAAACAAACCAAATAGAGGCTGTTTTAAATCTTTTAGAAGAAGGATCAACTATTCCTTTTATTGCAAGATACCGTAAAGAAGTAACAGGTGCTCTTGATGAAAATGAAATAGCAAAAATTGAAGAGAAATATCGTTATTATACGAACCTTATGGAAAGAAAAGAAACTGTCATTAGATTAATAGATGAAAAAGGTCTTCTTACTCCAGAGCTTGAAAAAAGTATTTTAGCATGTACTAAATTAGTTGATGTTGAAGATATTTATCTGCCTTTTAAAGAAAAGAAAAAAACTAAAGCAACCGATGCTATAAAAATGGGGCTAGACCCAATTGCTAAAATGATTATGGCTTTTCCAACAACGGGAACACTTGATGATATTTTTAGTAAAGCACCTGTTTCTAAAGAAGAAGCAGAAGAACATACTAAATATATAATAGCTGAGTGGATTAGTGATAATGCCTATTATCGTAAATTTATTAGAAACTATGTTTATAACAATGCAGTTATCAACACAAAATTAAAAAAAGATGCAGTCGATGAAAAGAAGACTTATGAAATGTATTATGAATTTGAAGAAAGAGTTAAATACGCTAAAAGTTATCGTATTTTAGCAATTAACCGAGGAGAAAAAGAAAAAGTCTTAACCGTATCTCTAAATTATGATACTGACTATATATTAAGCCAGTTAAAAACAAAGATTATTAAAAATCAGAGTTCAATTGCAACCCCATATATCGAGATTGCCATCAAAGATGCTTTAAAAAGACTTATTTATCCAAGCATTGAAAGAGATGTTAGAAGTGAGCTTACTCTTCTAGCCGAAGAATCAGCAATTGATGTCTTTAAAATTAATTTAGAAAACCTGCTTATGACAAGACCTCTTTCAGGCTACCGAGTTTTAGGTTTTGACCCAGCCTACCGAACTGGATGTAAACTAGCATGTCTTGATGAAATAGGTAATGTTCTTCATATTGATGTTATCTATCCTCATGAACCGAGAAATGATAAAGAAGGCTCTAAAAAGAAGCTAATAGAATTAATTAAAAAATATGATATTAATTTAATTGCAATTGGTAATGGTACAGCATCACGTGAAAGTGAAGAATTAGTAGCAAACATCATTAAAGATTTAGATAATGTTTACTATACAATTGTCTCAGAAGCAGGAGCATCTGTTTATTCTGCCTCTAAAGAAGCGCAAAAAGAGTTCTCTGATCTAGAAGTTCAAGAAAGAAGTGCAGTAAGTATTGGTAGAAGAGTTGAAGATCCACTTTCTGAACTTGTAAAGATTGATCCTAAATCAATTGGCGTTGGTGAATATCAACATGATGTTAATAGTAAAAAATTAACCGAAGGACTAGACTTTACAGTTGCAAAAGTTGTTAACAATGTTGGAGTAAATATTAATACGGCGTCTGTTTCTATCTTAAAATTTGTCTCAGGTTTAACAAAACCAGCTATTAATAAAATATTAAAAAATAAAGAAAGTAAAATCTTTACTTCAAGAGAAGAAATAAAGAAATTAACTACTCCCAAAATTTATGAACAAGCTATTGGCTTTTTAAGAATAAATAGTGGGGTTAATCCTCTTGATAATACGGGAATTCATCCGGAGAGTTATCAGTTAACAAATGATATTTTAAATTATTTAAACTTAGATATTAAAGATATTCAAACAGATAACTTTAAGAATACATTAGAGAGTGTAGATATAAAAGAGCTTATAACTAAATTCAGTAGTGATGAATACACTATTAAAGATATTGTTAAAGAACTTTTAAGTCCTGGACTTGACCCTAGAGAAGAAATAGATCCGCCAATATTGAGAAGCGATGTTTTAAAATTAGAAGATTTAAGTATTGGTATGGAATTAAAAGGAACAGTTAGAAATGTTGCCTCATTTGGAGCTTTTATTGATATCGGTATTAAAAATGACGGGTTATTACATATTTCGAAAATGAGTAAAAAATTTATAAAACATCCGACAGAGGTACTATCCGTTGGGGAAATAGTTACATGTTATGTTGATGATATTATGCTTGATAAAGGGAAAGTCTCGTTAACTTTATTCAAATTGTAAAAAAATATTTGAAAACCCTTGAAAAAAATGCAAGTTATGGTATAATTTAACTTGCTGATGCAGGTGTAGTTTAATGGTAGAACCCCAGCCTTCCAAGCTGACTACGTGAGTTCGATTCTCATCACCTGCTCCATTAGTGAATCTGTTCGAACTATATGTTTGAACTTAATGATAAATATCAATTCGAAAGGATTGATTTTTTTGTGTTTAAGCAAAGAAATTATGAGGAAAGGATTGATAAAAATGGTTAATGTTATTAAAAAAGAACTTGCTATTGAAGAAGAATTAAAAAGAAAGATAGACTTTATATGTGGTTTTTGTAATACTACACCGAAATTTATTAA
>JAQVWT010000032.1 GCA_028709545.1 Bacilli bacterium | reverse complement strand
CATCTGGTCACTGTATTATATGTTTTGTTATGATTTTTAGTTTTTTAAAAAGTGAAAATATAACTTTAAAAAATAAAACTATATTTATAATAATTAATATCTTAATAATATTATCTACTTTATTTGTCAAACAACATGTTATTTATGATGTTATTGGATCATTTATATTAACGATTACTAGTTTCTATTTAATATATAAAACTAATTTATTAAAAAAGATAAAGTTATTTAACTAATCTATTACCAATTTTTTCTCCATATTTAACTATTGTTTCAATATTGTTTTTAGAATTATTTATGATATCATCATCTATTTTAACAGTGTTTTCTTTAAATAATAAACAGATAGTAGAACCCCCGAATTTAAAGTAGCCCTTTTCTTCACCTTTTTTAAACTTATAAGACTGATGATGATTTACTATTTTACCGACCATAAGAGCCCCTACTTCTACATGGATTACTTCATCAAAGTTATCTGTCTTAAGTAAAGCCCAGCTTCTAGCGTTTTGTTTATAAACATTATATTTAGATGATGATATTGGTCTAACAGTATGTAAAACTCCTTTAATATAATTATTATCTTCAATTACACCACTATCTATATAGCAGTAGCGGTGATAATCAGTCACATCTAATCTAAAAATACATATATAACCATTAATATAATCTTTAGCTATTTTATTATTAATTAGCTCTTCTACATTATAATACGTGCCTTTAATTAAAAATCTATTATGATTATCTATTTTATAAACACTCATTTTAGCATCACTCGGACTTATTAAAATGTTTTTATCTAGTTCTACTAGCCTAGCATTTGTCTTTATCTTTCTTGTAAAAAAATCATTAAAAGAAAGATATTTTTTATTATCATAATCACTCATATCAATATTATTCTTCTGAATAAATAAATTAATAAATATTCTTGATATCTTACTACTTAAAAATATACCACCTAACTTACTAATAAATTTTAAAGTTAAAAATTTTAATATAAAGCGTCCTAATATATTGTTATACAAAAATAAGGTAAGTTTATCTTCCTTATTTTTAATTATTTCACTGCTGTTTCTGTTTTTTATTTTTATGTCAGCCATGCTTTAATACCAAGAATAAGTATAACTTCTAAAATACCTACTACAATTAACCAGATCATTTTTTTATTAGTTGGTTTTTTTATAAAGTTAGCATTTAACACAAATAAAACTGATATTATCAACAGAGCCAGGGTATAAATATATTGAAAATATTCATTTGTCCAGTTTTTAAACATATAAACCAGGGGTAAAATAAGAGCTACACTTGTTGTTGGAAGACCAATAAATGAAGTACTCCTTCCAGCTGTTGTTTTAGATACTTCTTCTTCATTAACATTAAAATAAGCAAGTCTTATTAAAGCCCCTAACGTAAAAGCTATGCATATCGGAAGATAGTACCAAGACTTTATTCCTAAAGAAAAGCCAATACATATCGGAAGTACTCCAAAAGCAATTATATCTGCTAAGGAATCAATTTGAATCCCATAATTAATTTCTCTTTGATTTCTTTTTTTTGTGCGTGCAACTTTTCCATCAAACATATCAAATAAACCTGATAACATTAAACATATTAATGCAAAAAAAGAATGCCCATTAAAGGCAAGACTAATTCCTACCACTGATGAACAAAGACTTAAATATGTTAAGATTACTGTATAATCATATATCCCAATAAATTTTTTCACTAATTTTCACTTCTCTTACTTCTTAAACGTATTTAAAGTATAACACTATTTCGAGTAAAATAAAAGAAGATTTAACTCTCTCCTTCTTTTAACATTGTCGTAATAAATAAACCATAACCTGAAGTAGGATTATCAAGGATTACATGAGTAACTGCCCCATATACTTTATTGTCTTGAATAATAGGACTACCACTCATCCCTTGAACAATGCCACCGGCTCTATTTATTAACTCATCACTTGTAATTCTAAAATAAATATTTTTAATACTTCCTTTTTTATCTATCTTATCAATATATATATCATATTCTTTAATGTCTTCCCCCTCTAAGACTGTATATATTGTTGCAGCGCCCGTTTTTAAAGTTTCTGAAGTTCCTACTTCTAAAGTATTATAACCAGATATATCACCAGTATATATACCATAGATTCCTTTATTAGTGTTTTTTATGACACTTCCATAAATTGTATTTGAATAAAATTTAGCATTCTTAGTACCAGCTGTCCCTACACTACTTCGATCTATCTTAGTAATCGAGCTTTTAAATATTTTTCCAGATTTAACTTCAATGAGTTCTCCACTATTACTTTCAATTATTTCGTGGCCTAGAGCTCCATATATTTTTGTTTCTGGGTCAATATAAGTAAGAGTACCTATCCCTGTAATACTATCTTTAACATATAAACCAGTTTTATAAGTATTATCTATATATATAAGCTTAAATGCTACTTCATATACTTTAGTGCCTCTTTTAATAGTTAAATTAACCTTATTATCATGAACATTATCCTCAATTGCCGCAATTAACTCATCAATTGTATTTACCTTAGTATTTGCCACTTTAATAATAGCATCCCCTACTTTTAAATCTCCACGATTAAAACGATTTTCAACCTTATAAAAACCGATAACTAAAATTCCATCATTTTGAATTTCAATACCTAGAGTTTGACCACTTGGTATAATATGACTAGAATACGCTAAAACATTAAGCGGAAATAATAAAATCATTAATAATATCATGTATTTTTTCACATTCTCACCTAATATTATTTTGGTTTAAAAAGCTAAAAAAAAAGAACCAATTATTGGTTATCTTCGGTTTTAAAATCGATAAATTCGCCGTTTTCAGTTCTAATTTTATTAACTGATTCTAAAGCACTACTTAGCTTATCGCCACAAACTTTAACAAGCTTCATTGCCTCTGTATACTTTTCAATCGATACTTCTAAGTCAATATCACCTGCTTCTAGTTCTTTAACAATCTTCTCTAAATCAGTCATTAGTTCTTCAAATTTTTTCTTTTCCATTTTCTACCCTACTTTCTCTACTTTTGCTTTTATTTCTCCTTGATGAAGTTTTATATTAAGATTATCACCAATTTTGATATTATCGACATCTTTAATTATTTTATCATCAAGCTTAACAACACTATAACCCTTACTTAAAATACTGATTGGATTTAATAATTCAAGTTTATTTAACATTAAATTATAATTATTTTGATCACTAATAAAAAGCGATTCTGGATTATTAATTATATGATTTTTAGTAATATATGTATATTTATTAATTTTATATTGAAGATTATTTTGAATAATACTATTTAATGTATTTAATAAACCACTTAATTTTTGTTCTTTTTGTTCATAAACCGCTAAAGGACTTTTTAAAACATAACTATTTTTTAAATTATCAAGTTTAATTTTATTGTTTTTAAGAAAATGTCCAATTAAATTGGTTGTTCTTATTTTGTATTGACTAATTAAAACATTTAGATCAGCAATATTTGGCACTGCAATCTCAGCAGCTCCTGTTGGTGTAGGCGCTCTTAAATCAGCAACAAAATCAGCAATTGTAAAATCTATTTCATGACCGACCGCGCTTATTATGGGAATCTTGGAATTAAATATGGCCTCAGCCACAATCTCCTCATTAAACGCCCATAAGTCCTCAATCGATCCACCACCACGCCCAACTATTAAAACATCTAAATCATGGTTATTTGCCTCATTAATCTGCTTAACAATATCATCTTTGGCAAGATCCCCTTGAACTAAACAAGGAAATAAATATGTTTCACAAATCGGATATCTTCTTTTAATAGTGCTTAAAATATCTTTAACTGCAGCTCCAGTTGGTGCAGTTATTATCCCGATTTTTTCTGGAAACTTAGGTATTTTCTTCTTATGTTCTTCATTAAATAAGCCAAGGCCAGCCAGTTTCTTTTTTAATTCTTCATATTTTAAATAAAGATTACCTAGACCATCTTCTTCCATATTCTCGACATAAATTTGATAAGCACCAGTTGCCTCATAAATACTAATCTTACCTTCAACTAAAACCGTCATTCCATCAATTGGCTTAAATTTAAGCTTACTTGCATTAAACTGAAACATTACTGCATTTATTCTACTTGTTTCATCTTTTAAAGTAAAATATAAATGGCCTCTAGTGTGTCCTTTAAAATTTGATATTTCCCCTTTTAAAGACACTCTACCTAAATTAGGATCAGTATCAAATTTATTTTTTAGATATCTGTTTAATGTCGAAACTGTAATATATCTTTTTTCCATTAACTATTTATCACCTTATCTAACACCGCATTTATCATTTTCCGAACTGAATCATCACTATATTTTTTAGCAAGCTCTATTGCCTCATTAATAACCACTACTGGCGGGGTATCAGTATACTTAATCTCATATATAGCCATTCTCAGAATTGCTGCCCCTGTATTATCTAATCTATCAATACTCCAATTACTTAAATAACTATTAGCAACAACACCTAAATCATCAAAATAAGTTACCACTCCATATACCATTTCTTTTACAAATTCATTATCTACTGGGGCATTTTCTTTTATTACATTATCAATGTTATATTCAAGCCCACTACTTTTATATAAAGATATTTGATAAATAATTGTCATAATTTTTTCTCTTAGTCTACTTCTGTTTGTTTCCATTATTACCTCTTCATAAAACTAGTATATCAAATAGAGCTTAATTATTCTACATAAATTCATGAATAATTATATTTAAATAAAACATAATAATAATGAGGAATGATTATGAAAGAAAATAAAGAAATTGCCAAAAATATTTATAAAAATAGTGAAATGGCTATTTATACATTAAAAAGATTATTAAAAGAATTAGAAGGAAAAGACAATAAAATAAAAAATACTATTATTGAAATCAATAACGAGTATCATGATTATTTAAATAAAAGTAAAAAATTACTTCATAAAGAAAAACAAAGTTGTCCTAAAAACACATTAATTAGTAAAATGGGTGCTAAAATGGGAATTACTAAAGAAGTGACAGATGATAATAGTGATTCTAGTATCGCTTCAATGCTTATTAAAGGTATTAGTACAGGAATTATAGATATTACCAAAATATTAAAAGATAATAAAAATACTGCTGATAAAAAAGAAGTTAAACTTGCTAGTGACTTCCTTAAATTTCAAGATAAATATTCTAATGAATTAAACAAATTTTTATAATATTAAAATTTAAATTTTTTTTCATTAATTGAAGAAGTGATTTTATATTTTTCTCTATCTTTTTCAATATTTTTAAACGTTTTAATAATTAATGAGGTACTTAATGTATCTTCTTTATGTTGGTTCAAATACTCAGGAGTCTCAATTAAATCATGAAAATAATAATTGATTTCAGAAATAAGTTCCTCATCTAATAATAAGAAAGCTGATCTCATATATGCTTGTCGTAAAATTGATGCAAGTATATTTTCTTCATTACTATAATCAGTATCTGATAATTCCAATAATTGACTTTATTATAAGGGAGGTAAAAGTAAAGTAACGTTTCTTAACTATAAATCTCATATTATTAGATTTTTAAATAGTTTTGATAATAATGTTGATATTAATAAGATTGATGAAGATGATATAGCCCAGTATTTTTTAGAAAATTACATTAAATTAAATCGTTCTGCAAATACTCTTAACGTTGGTATTTGTTCAATTAGATATTTTTATTCTGTTTGTTTTAGAAAATCTTTAAATAAACATTTATTACCATCATCTAAAATAGTTAAGAGATTACCAGTTATTATATCAAAAAGTGATTTCCTGAAAATTATTAACGAAGAAAAAAATACTAAACATAAATGTTGGTTAATGTTCAAAATGTAATTGTACTTCATTTTCATATAAAAGATACCAAGATTTAAAAGATCTTTTATGTCGACTCAAATAAACACAAAAACTAGTGAATTTTAAAAATTCTTAAAAAAGAATTCTTTTTGCAATGGATATTTTTTAAGAAAAACAAGATAAAAAAGCAACAACAATTATTATTACTGAATATTTTTCTTAAAAAGAAGAAAATAAAAAGATACTTTCCCCTATACCAGCAATTAGGTACAATAAATTTATAACATGTTTTAGCATGGCCAAAACATGCCATAAATTACTAGACATTGTACCATAAATATATCAAATTATCACTTTTTAGCAATTTCTTTTAATTCACTTAAAATACTGAGTGATTGAATTGGCGTAATATTTAATATATCAAGTTCTTTTAATTTTACTTTTAACTCATCTACTTGAGGAAGTATAAAGGCTAGCTGAGTCTCAGATTTTCTTTTCTTTTGCGGTGATTTTTCATAGGAATCTAAAATTTCAGTTGCTCTTTTAATAATCTCATTTGGCATCTTAGCAAGTGCGGCCACATGAACTCCATAACTTTTATCAACTGAACCATCTTTTATCTTATGCAGAAATATTAACTCTCCCGCTTCCTCAGTTGCACTTACATGGATATTTTTTATTGTCTTAATTCTTTTACTAAGTTCTGTAAGTTCATGATAGTGGGTACTAAATAAAGTAATACAACCAATATTTAAATTAATATACTCTAAAATAGCTTCGGCTAAACTCATACCATCATATGTTGCGGTCCCTCTGCCTAGTTCATCAAACAATATTAGACTATTTTTAGTCGCGTTAACAACAGCATTTCTTGCCTCTAACATTTCAACCATAAAAGTTGATTCACCGCTTACTAAATCATCAGATGCACCAATCCTTGTAAAAATCTGATCAAAAATCGGTAAGCTGGCATAATCTGCCGGAACAAAAGAGCCCATTTGAGCAAGGATAATTATAATTGCTAGTTGCCTCATATAGGTACTTTTACCACTCATATTAGGACCAGTAATTAATAAAGTAGTTGTATTTTTATCAATCAGACAATCATTTTTAACATAATCAACTTTTAACGCACTGGCAACAACTGGATGAAAACCATTTTTTATATCAACAATATGATCTCTATTAAAAATAGGTCTTGTAAACTTATGATGTTCACTAACAACTGATAAAGAAATAATCGCATCAAGATAACCAATTATTTTCGCTGTTTCCTTTAAACTAATAACATTTTCTTTTAAAGTCTGTCTAATATTTAAAAACAAATCATATTCTAAATCAAATATCTTCTCTTCAGCATTTAAAACAAGAGCTTCTTTTTCTTTAAGTAAAGGGGTAATATATCTTTCTCCAGTAGTTAAAGTTTGTTTTCTTTCCCAACCAAACTCTGGTTTAACTTTATCAATATTACCTTTAGTTACTTCAATATAATAACCAAAAACCTTATTATAGCCAACTTTTAAATTTGTTATACCTGTTTTTTCTCTTTCTTCTTTTTCAAGTGAAGAAATAAATTTTTTACCCCCTGAACGAATAACTTTAAGTTCATCTAATGTTTTATTAAAGCCATCTTTTATTAAATAACCTTCCTTAAGACTTACTGGAGGTTCTTCATAAATTGCCTCTTCTAATAACTTATATAGTTCTTGATGAGTAATCAGATCTAATGGAAAATCTAACGCTTTTATTTTTTCTTTTATATCAGGTAAAACTTTAAGTGATTTTTTTATTTGTAAAACATCTCTAGCATTAAGTGATCCACAAACAACTTTACCACAAAGTCTTTCTAAATCATATATTTCATAAAGTAGCTCTTGTAGTTCACTCCTGATAATAAACTCATTATTTAGCTTTTCAATATAATTTAATCTCGCATTTATTTCTTCTTCATTTTTTAAAGGATTCATTAAAAAACCTTTAAGCGTTCTTGAACCAATCGCAGTTTTACATTTATCAAGAAGCCAAATTAAACTAAATTGTCTTTCTTTTAATCTTAAAGTTTCAAAAAGCTCTAAGTTCTTAACAGTATGAGTATCCATTAATAAATAATCATTATTATTAATTATCTTCACTTGATCAAAATGGGATAATTCTTTTAACTGAACATCGACTAAATAATAAAGTAAATGTTTTACCCCTTTAATATATCCATCTTCCTTAAGATTATCTAAAAGTGATGTTTCTTTTTCATAAAACTTATCATTAATACTAATGTTTATCCCATAATTATTTTTAAATATATTAGTTAGTTCTAAATCAAAATCTACTTCTAATATTAGTTCTTTTAAATTTAAATATAAAATTCTATTTATTAATTTCTCTTTTTCATGTAAAATAGATTCGCAATAAATATTTCCTGTAGAAATATCAGCATATGTCAAAATATAAATATATTTAAAATCAAGAATACTGCCAATATAATTAAAATCATAACTATTTAAAAATTCTAAATCAACCATTGTTCCCTTACTAATTACACTGGTCACTTCTCTTTTTACCATACCTTTAGCATGCTTTGCATCTTCGACTTGATCACATATTGCGACTTTATAACCTTTAGCAATTAATTTTTCAATATAGGTTTTTACCGAGTGATGAGGTACTCCGGCCATCGGTATTCTTTCTTTTAAACCGGCAGATTTTCCAGTTAAAGTAAGTTCAAGTTCTCTGGCAGCATTAATGGCATCTTCAAAAAAAAGTTCAAAAAAATCGCCTACACGATAGAATAAAAAAGTCTCTGAATAATCTTTTTTTATTTCTGCATACTGCTTCATCATCGGACTTAAGTCATTATAATTTACATCTGAAATCTTCATATACAAACTCCTATAAATAATTATAGCACAAAAAATAAAAACCGATAAACATTATCCGGTTTTATTTTAAATTACTTATTGAAAGTTTTTGATGATGAGAAACTAAGTGGTACCAAATCAATACCTTCTTGATTATATATTTCAATTATATTCTCATAATCGCTAATTTTAAAGTCAAGATCACCTTGTCTAATGATATATTTAACTTCACAGCTGTTTGGAAGTTTAACCAGTTGAGCCTTTTTTATTAATCTATTATAATTTTTTAATGTCTCCGGTGGTAAATAACTTGTTTCTTCTTCTGAAAATATATTTAAAAAAATATGCTTTTTATTAATCATTTTAAAAACATCTTTATCATATTCTTCTAGTTCTACTAAATATTCTGGATATTCAGCAAATATATTAGGATCAAATGGTTTAATATATAAATCACAACCAAGTCTTAATTCATTAAGTTTGTTTCTACGATTTGAAAAGTGATCTCCAACAACTATTACACTAGTTTTTTTAGATATAAATAAACTTTCAGAATCAACTTTACTTGGTAAAACAACAACGACATCATATGCATCTTGTTTAAGCGGGACTTTCTTTAGAAAATCAAATTCTAATAATTTAATTGTATTTGGTTCAAAGTTATTTTCAATTTTATAATATGTACCGTCTTCTAATTTTTGAAAAGTAAGTATTTCGATTTCAATAAAGTCAGTATCAACTAATTCTTTAGGATCAATTTCAACTAATAATTCTTGTCCTTTTGATAAACATTTCTTAGCAAAAGCATCAACATCGTTTTTACCGAACTTCCCTATCGATATGATTGGCTCAATAAAAACAGTTTCATTTCTACCCGGTTTTTTTATAAATAAATCCTTATCTAACAAAGTAAACTCTTTAAATATTACTTTTTTTGCATCTTTAATTGAAATAAAATTTCGTTTCATTTCTTCTCCTCCATATTATTTAGTATTTCTAATGTATGATCAAAAGTTGAAACTCCTTTAATAATTATATCATATTTTTTTTCTTTTGCATACTTATCGGCCTCTTCATAATTTACTTCTGGTACAATAAATATATCAGCTTTATCTTTAACCGCACCAGATAATTTATATTTAACCCCACCTATTTCGCCAACAGTTCCATCGATATTAATTGTTCCAGTTCCCACTATTTTATAACCCTTAGTAATATCATCAGGAACAAGGGCATCATATATTGCAAGACTTAGAAGTAAACCGCCACTAGGTCCACTTTCTGATGCTTTGGAATCAATTTTTATTTCAATACCTGATTTAATTTCATAGATCGTACTAGCAGATAAACCAATTAGTAATTGATCTTCTTTTTTAAATATTTTAGTATTAACCGAAGACTCTTTATTATCTCTTTTTATTAACAAATTTATTTCATCATTTTCATTTTTACTATTTATATATTCTTTTAATGTCTCAATATCTTGATAAGTAATATTATCATAAGCAAGTATTTCATCACCTATTTTAATATTACCTGTACATTTTTCATCTACATAAACAATATAATTTTTAATATTAGAAACAGTAAACTCGGTCCCACTTTCTTGATAAGCAACATATCTTGCATTACTAATTGATTCATCATAATATATTTTATCTCTTTTAAGAGAATCACTAATTGTTTCATTATCATTATAGGTAATATCTTCATTTTTAACAAGTTCCCAAGTAGGCCATACTTTAGCAACTAAATAAAAAGGTAATTTACCCTTCATCATTCCTACATAAGCCATATTAAAAGATCCTTTTGATGCATCATATTCTTCATTACTATGAAGCCTATCACTTACATTAATACTGCCACCAGGCTTGTAAATAACATAGTCAGTATCAATATTAAAAGATACTAAAAATAATATTAAAAATACTAAAAAAGCAAAATTATATTTAATATATTGTTTTATATTCTCATAAAGTTTATCAATCACTATTAGTGGCACCTCGCCTTACATTTAAATTATAGCAAAAAGAAGGAGTAATATGATAAAGTTATTAAAAAAAGTGTCAATTGTTTTACTTGTTATTTTATTAATTATTAAAAGACCAACGATTACTACGGCAATAATTGAAGGAATAAACATTTGGATTACTAATCTTTTTCCAACTTTATTCCCAATTTTAATTTTAAGCGATTTAATAATAAGTACCGATTTAATTAAAGTTCTTACTAGTTTTATTGGTCCAATATTTAATAAACTATTTAAAGTTAGCCCATATGCTGCCTATGTCTTTTGGATGAGTGCTCTTAGTGGATGCCCAAGCAATGCCAAATATATCAAAGACTTACTAGATCATAACCTGATATCTAAAACTGAGGCAGTTAAAATACTTTCAATGTCTCTTCTTTATAATCCGGTTTTAATATTAACAATCACATCATATTTAAATAAAAAGGATGGATATTTTATAATAATAGCTAATATTGTTATAAATTTAATAATCGGTTTTATTAATCGAGGAGTCATATGTGGTATAAATCTAGATAAAATTTTAATACCTAAAGATTTTAACTTAGTTTCTTCTATTTCAAAAACTATTGATACCTTACTTTTAGTATTAGGATCTCTTGTGTTATTTATTTCTTTATCTTCCCTACTACCTCTAAATCATCCTCTACTAGATGGAATATTTGAAATTACCAACGGAATAAAAGAAATTGAATATATTATTAATTATAATCATCAATTAATGATGACAGGCATCTTACTTTCATTTGGGGGACTAAGTATTCAAACCCAAATAAAAAGTATTCTAAAGGATTATAATTTAGAATACAGTCTATTTTATAAATCAAGAATTCTTCATTTATTTCTATTTATCCTAATTATCTATCTCAAAACGATAATTATTTGATAATTCTAAATTAGTAAATTTAAATCCAATATCTTTATCAAATATGTAACTTAAATTAACACCATAGTCTTCTTCTTCCTCACTAATAACTGGCATGTTTATTGATACGGCACACGCTTTGTATCCACATTCATTTTTAACTAAACCAAGTTCCTCTGATAAAACAGGGATTTCTCTTAATATTTTTTTATCGCCTCTAACATAACCGGCAACGCTAATCTGTTCTGCTTCTGAAAAGCCATAAGAGTATTGTAGTAAATAACCAACATTATCTTTGGCTTTAGAAGGATTATAGATAAGTTTTAAACAATATCCTTTTGCCTCTTTAGTAATCGATGATGATACTGGTATTACTGATAAAACTGAATCACTTCCTGCCCCACCATCCTTGCACGAGGCAATCTCAATTAGGCCAAGTTCAATAAAATCAGTTTCTATTTCTTTAGTGATCAATACTTGATTCATTAGTAAATTAGATGAAACTTTATTTCTTTCATCTTCATTGCGAACAGTTATAAAGACAGAAAGAAGCAAAATAAGAACGATAGATATTAAAGTGACACTAACAATAATTTCGACAATTGTAATTCCCTTATTATTTTTAATCATTTTAAAACCTGTCTTTCTTTTTGATTATAACTTTCAATCTGAACTCTTTGTGTTAAAAATAACATAAAAATAATATTAATATAAAATGAACCTCCATAACTTAAAAATGGAACTGGTACTCCAGTTAAAGGAATAAGAGCTAGAACTCCTAAAAAATTAACAAGTAAATGTAAAAGAATAAAAGCAAATGTTCCATAAGCAATAATTGATCCCCTTAAATTTGGAGCCGATCGAGCAATTTTTAATATCCTAAATAATAGAAATAAAAATGAACCAATAATGAAAATTCCCGCTAAGGCTCCGAGTTCTTCAATAACTACGGGGAAAATAAAATCAGTGTAAGCCTCAGGCAAATACAAATACTTTTGAGTAGAACTTCCAAGTCCAACACCGGTAAGTCCCCCATTACTTATCGCAATAAAACCATTACATACTTGATATCCAGTTTTATCAGTATATCTAGTACAAGGCTCACGATAAGTAAGACGGCTATTTTGTTCTTCAGTTAATTGTCCGCCTAAGATTAAAAACGCTGCTGCTAAAATGACCGTAACAAAACCAAAAGCTTTTAATTTTTTGATGTTTTTTTCTTTAAAAGGAAGGGCCATAAATATTAAAAATGCAATACCACCAATAATAGCTGCGGTTCCTAAATCAGGCTGTAAAATCGTTAAACCAACAATAATAAGCGGAAATATAAACGGTATAATAATCTTGTTTAAAGAATAATCCTTTTTTCTGGTAATATCTCCTAAACTAACGGCTAGGTATACGATAATTATTGATTTAGCAAATTCACTTGGTTGAAATGAAAAGAACCCTAAATCATACCAACTTAAAACACTATTAGTTAGAGTTCCATAAGCAAATAAACCTCCAAGTGCGGCTATAATAATTACTATTCCAATCGGAGCCCAAAATTTATATTTACTAGTTGGATAATTTAAAACCAAAAAGCCTAGAATCCAGCTAGCAATAATTATATATAAATGTTTAATAAAATAATATTTTTCTGATACACCATTATATAATACTGCTGTTATACTAGATGCACTAAAAATCATTATCAAACCAAATAATGTAAATGCAATCATTAAGAAAAATAAAACTTTATCCATCTTTTTAAATTTAGCCTTCATACACTAGCCTCTCTAGTATAATTTTAACATATTTAATCCATTATTTAAATATATCTTTATTTCTTTACACATTAACTGTATTTAGATATAATTAGAGCATAAATAAAGGAGGTGATTAAAATAAATTTATTCAGTAAAGACAAAGAATTAATCCTTAAAATCAC
>JAQVWT010000031.1 GCA_028709545.1 Bacilli bacterium | reverse complement strand
TCGGTTTATCATCTTTTCTAAAAACATATCCTAATAATTTATCGGGAGGTATGAGACAACGAGTTGCTCTTGTCAGAACTCTTGCTACTAAACCAGATATTATTTTATTAGACGAACCTTTATCTGCACTAGATTATGTAACCAGATTAACAATTAGTGACGACATATATAAATTAATTAAAAAATCTAATGTCACAACAATATTAATAAGTCATGACATAGCAGAGGCCATTAACTGAATTGGTATGACTAAAAAAGATACTACTTTTTTATAGTACCTTTAAAAAGTTATTTTAACTTATTGTTGTAGTGCTTGTTCCAGAAGTTATTTTTCCGCTGCCATCTGTGACTGTGTAGTCTATTCTATAACTTCCTTTAGAATATGTAAGATACGTTTCTTTTTGTGTGTAAGACCCTATAAGTGATCCATCCTTGTAAACTGTATATGAATAAGTATAAACCCCATCACCACCCGTTGGCGTAATATAAATATATGTATATATCCCACACCCGTTATTGGTACATGTATTTGCTATTCCAGCAGCAGCAGTAGCAGTAAGAGGTGGGTTTGTGATTGTTACAGTACAATTAGCAGTATAATTGCCATCTTGCGTTGTAACAGTTATAATTGCAGTTCCAGCACCTACGGCAGTAACTTTCCCATTAGATACAGTTGCAACAGAAGCATTACTTGTACTCCAATTTACTGTTTTATTATCAGCATTATTAGGGGACACACTCGCAACTAATGTTGATGAATTCCCACGTTGCAGATTAAGAGTTGAATTATTTAATGTAACTCCATCAGCTTTTATCAATGAATTATTTACAATTACATTAAAACTGGTGGATGCACTACCGATAGTGTCTTTGACTGTAATAGTTGCAGTCCCAGATTTATAGCCTGTGCAATTTAATGTAATATTACCATTTGATGTTGTAGAATATCCATAACATGTTGCAACCGATGAATTAGAAGATGTTGTGGTAATATTATGATTAAAAAAATAAGGTGATATATTAACTGTTATATCTTTTGATAAACCTTTATCAATATTTAAAGTATCCGATGTCATCTTTAATGAAACATTTTCACTCTTTTTAGAAGAACTTCTGGTAAATGAATATGTTTGGCCACCAATTGTAATATACAATTTCGAATTAGAAACTCTCATCTTATATTGACTAATAATGTAATATCCAAGTTCAGTTGGATTGGCAAGAAATGTATTATGAATATTACTATCATTCGTATATAATACACCAGTAGAATCACTAGTAACAAATTTGTTACCAGATAAAGCCATATAATTTGAAGCCCAATTTAATAAGGTATGATCATACCACTCCATAATTGTTGGATGTAGGTAAGCGTAACTATTAGTATCTAAATACCAGAAATATCCATTGACATCATTAGCAAATTTTTTTGCCGATACTATTTCTTCCTCATGTGTTAATTTTCCATCATTTTTTTCAGATCCTTGTTGTGCTGCTGTTATAGTTAACTTTCCCTTAAAGCATCCAACTTCTGCTTTTTTATCATTATCATTTATACATGCATAAACATAGGCAGTTCCACTCTTATTTGCATTTATAAATCCCTCGTTAGAAATACTCGCAATAGAGTTATCGGATGATTTATAAGTAATATAGCATAAACCAGATGAGTAAGATATGCTGGTATCAAATAGGTTACTTATATGATAATTTTGCCCAACCACTCCTGTACTTTCTTTTACTATTGCAGAGTAAAAAGCTACGCATTTATAATTTGGTGAAGTTTCTGTTATTTGCTTAGAACTATCATTTGGATTATTATTAGAAGAATTAGACGTGCTTTTATTCCACTTGGCTTTCAAAGTAATATTTTGAACAATTAAATTTGTAAAATCATATGCATTCCCGTTTAAATACCACCCTTGAAAATCATAACCCTTTTTGATAGGATCAATTGGTTTTGTAATTGCAGTATCAATTAATGCTTCTATTGAATTAACATTTGTCCCTCCATCAGTATCAAAGTCAACAACAACTATTTTACTTTCATCTATAGGAATATAATTTGGGACAATAATAATATCCTCATTAATTACATTTTCAAATGTAAAAGGTTGATCCATATAGGTCCACCCTGCAAAAGTAAATCCATCTTTTTGTGGATCAATCTTTGGAGCGTCTACCTTAGAACCACATTTGAAAATAATGTTGTCTGATTTTGTACCACCATTAGTATCAAATGATAAAATACACAGATTTTCTTTTACATTATTACTTTTATGATTTAAAGTATTGAACGCTATTAATCCTCCAAAAGCAGTTATTCCAATTAACGAAACAATAATTAAAATCTTTTTTTTCTTATTGTGAAATTTGATATTTTTTTAACGAGTTTTTTTATTCCCATACAAAATCCTCCTTGTTAATTCCATTGTTAATATTATACCACACGAAAGCATAGTATTTCAATTTTTGCATATTTTTTCTTAGCTTCAAAAAAATAACTAAAACAAGATTAATCAACTAATTTTGTAATAGCCATCATTAAACTTTATTTAACTAACAATAACAAAAATCGACCAATTCTTTACCACCAATACAACAACCAAAGACAACAATTAACGAGTGTCGGCCAACTAAACAAGTTATCAAAAATCACAAAGCCTTATATTATCTGTGTTTAAGGCATTACACATAAAGGAAGCTTGCCGAGGTCATTAACTAAATTAGTATGATTAAAAATAAAAGAACTACTTCTCTGGTAATTTTTCTTCATCGTTTATAGAAATGTACCATTTAAAATAACTCCTTTATATAATTGATATTATTATTATTTTATTTATATAATTTTTAAAGCATTTTTATTAATTTTTAAATATATCTTCATCAAAAAGAGTATCGCAAAGATTTTTATATGGATTTATATTATTTTTTTCGTACCAATCTTTATTTCTAATAATGTCTTTATACTTTTCATAATGTCGATATAAAGCACTATGTCGCTCAGTTTCTTTAATTAAAGAAAAAGCATAACAAGCAGCCAAAAATAAATAGATTAAATTACCCAGAGAAAAATAATGATACACGTTATATAAAGTATATATAGGTAAAAATAATAATAACAATATTTCTACAATTTTGCCTATAATAAATAATTTTCTTTCCATTAGTCACCCTCCTTTATAAAAAATCAGACATTTTTTTAACTATATTTGTTAATTTTGTGATTATAAGAGTTTTTAATAATATGCTTCTTCAACTTAATTACAATTATTATTAAATTATGCCTTCATCAAATATATCAAAAAACAAATTCCCGACTTTTTCAGTAACATCATCGTAAGTAGTTTCAAATTCGTCTTTTTGTATATTAAATACTGAATATAAAAATCTAGGAGTCATATAACCAATTATGAACCCAAAAACATAATTCGTTTCTTGAACATCAAGCGATTCTGCTCTATGCCACGCCAACCTAAATAATGGGATTACATCTTCACAAAAGATTCGCAAAATTATATCTTCATTCTTATACTTATTATCAGTTAAATCATCAGATATCATTTGAAAATATTCAGTCAAAACAATTGAAGTTCTTATATCATCTTCATTCGCTTTTATTATTTCCATATGATTCCAAATTAATATATACATATAGGAAACTAACTTATAATAATCTTCGTCATAGTCATGTTTTTCTAAAACCTCTGATTGTTTTATTATTTCATTTAGTAATTTGAAATTGTTGTTTACTTTGTCATAATCAATGTTCGATATTTCCATAAGCGATCTTAATTTATGTGTAATTTCTTCAGAATCTTTTTTGAAAAGTGATGCATTTCTATTATAAAATTCCCTTTTATTATTTTCTAGATTATTATGGCTTAGCGTATTAAGAGAAAAAATAAAACCAATTACAACCCCGAATGACCATACTGTTTCAAACTTAATAAATGAGGTAAATAATGAATTTAAAAGATAAAAGATAAAAACCCAAAAAAAAATAGATATTATATATATTGCATAGTTTGAGTTTTGAATTATATTATCTTCCTTTAATTTCCTCATTAAAAATATACCACTAAATAAATTTGACAATATTATTGAACCCACAAACGCTGATATCATCATACCTAAACTTAACACAATTCCACTAAGTAAAAAATCTACCATTTAATATCCACTCCTACTACTATCCAAATTTATTATAACACAAATAAGCAACAATGAAAAAGCATAAGTTAATTCTTATAATAGTATCTATTAATAGTGATTATGATGCTGTCTTAAAATGTATTTAGAAACATATTTTATCGTATTTAAGTTTTTTAAATTATACGACATAAAAACTACTTAATATAATTTTTACAGCCAAAAAAATTAGAAAGACCCGCTTTCTAATTCTGATAAAACTTCACTTCTATTATTTCTGGTCTTCCACTTACTCTATTTGTATCTCTATTAACAATAACTATTTTTTCTACAAATCGAGTAAGAAATTCCAGGCGTTCTTTGTCACTTAAATATTTCCAATGCTCTTTAATAGTTTTAGCTATTAAACTCTTATCAATTTGTTTAGTAGGTTGATATTGTTTTTCTAGTCTTGTTAATTCTTTTTTTAATATGGTAAAGTTTTTTTCTAACTCTGATGTCATATAGCTCATTTGATTATAATCTATATCATTTCTCATAAACAAATCCATTACTTCTTTTTTCTTACGTTCGGTTTCTGATTGTTTATTCTTGAGTTGCATAATGTGTTCTATAATATTTTCGTCTTCTTCTACTGTATCTATATTTTCAATTTCAGACAGTTCTTCTATATTTTCAATATAATTTAAAAATACTTCTTCAACTTTATTATGGCTCATTCCAATAGCAGTACATTGACCTTTTTCTCTATTAATACATCTATAAGCACAATGAACTAATTTAGTACCGTCTTTTGCTGTTTTCTTTGTTCTCTGAGTTGTTAATTTATGTCCACATACTGCACATATTAATGTACCACAGTAATAAACATCTTCTTTTGGATAATTAGTTCTAGATACTGTTTTAACCTTAGTTAATCTCTCTTGAACCTTATCCCACATTTCTTGAGATATAATTGGTTCATGTAAACCATTTAATTCTTCAAATTCATTTGGTGTGTTAATACCATACCTTACACCACCAATATAAGTTATATTAGATAATATTAATCTTATTGTTTTGGGTTGCCATACACTATTTATAACATATGTTTCATTACTGTTTCTTCTTTTCCGAACTTTACCTTTGTTCTTTGTAGGTATACCTTCTGCATTTAATAATTTTGCAATTTCAGTAAACGTTTTTCCAGTTATATACATTTTAAATATTCTTTTAACTATGCGAGCTTCTTCTTTATTAATAGTTTGTATTTCTTGATGTTTAGGTCTATCATATCCATATGAAATAATTGAAGTACATAATGATTTTCCACTTTTAACTTTTTGAACTAATGCAGCCTTAACTCTTTCAATTATTTGTTCTCTTTCAAGTTGAGCTACCGCGCCACTTATTCTTAACTGAAATCTACCAGTTGCAGTAGATACATCAACAGTTCCACCTGAAATTGTATAAACTTGTATTCCAAATTCTTGGATAAGTTTCATAACATCTTCTGTATCTGACATATCTCTTGTTAGTCTATCAAACTTATATAATACAACAACATCTATTTTTTTGTTTTTTATATCATTAATTAATCTTTTTACATCTGGTCGATCTTGTATATTTTTACCACTAATACCCTCATCGGCATATAAGTCAAAAATATTCCAACCTTGCTCATTTGCAAAATTAGTTAGATTTTCTTTTTGAGCTTCTACTGAATAACCTGCTTCTGCTTGTCTATCGGTTGAAACTCTTATATATAGACCAGCTTTAATTACTTTGCTTTCTACCATATATGCCTCCGAGAATTTATATTAAACTTTTATCATTCTTGGTATTGATGTCCTCAAAAAGAACTCAACCATTTTTTCTTGAATACTTTTAGTTAATATTATTTTTTTATCATTCATATAATAAACCTCCTATTTAAATATATGTGATTATACCTTTATAATGTTTGTTTAAACTAATGAACAAAACTACTGGTACTACTATTACCAAAGTAGTAAGTTAATTGCAACCGAATTAAACAAAACCTTTTTTAACACAATTTGGTGGGGGTTAATTTCCTTGCAGGTATAAACCCCTATCCACTAGTTTATTGAACACTCTTGGAACAATGTAATACCATAAAGAAAATATTAATTATGAATTATATTGTATAGAACTGGATAAAGTTCATCTAAGTCCTTTATATCTAATTTAATGATTAAATTAATTAGCTCGTCTGTTGATACTTCAACATAGTTATAACTTGTTAAATATTTAATACCTTCTTTACTCAAATTTTTCAATTTTTTAAGTAAATCTTCATAGTTATCTACTTCGGTAAATACTCGAAATAAACTATCTTGATTACACATAGTTATGCTCCTTTCTTTTTTATCTTTAATCTTTAATCTTTAATCTTTAATCTTAATTGGTTTGGTAGTAGGTTCTGAAAGAACCTACTTACCGTAGTAATATTCATACTAATATTCTGATTAGTCTTAATATTTATACTATCATTCTAATTATTCTTAATATTACTCTTATTACTATTAGAATTAGAGGGTTTTATGGCTACGTGACACTGCCTGTACAGTATAACTAATAAAAGTTTAGCACTTGTAAAGATTATATATTTACTTACTTTCGTTACCTTGATAATAGTCATCAATTATTTGGTTGTTAGTTTTATAAATATCTATGTTCTTTCCTTTAATTTCAGTCATGAGGTTTTTTATACCATTTCCTTTTAATTCAGTTCCTTCAATTAAAACCGAATAATATGTACCCGCTTGTGTTAAGTTCCCAGTTTTTTTAAGAGCATAAACGTAATTACAGAAATTACTGATACCACGAGCATACACAAAGAAAAATGGTTGTTTTTGTTGAAGCAATTTATTACTTTTTATTAGTTCAAACATTCTTGGTGCACCTTTATCAAACATATCATTATAAGCTTCAGCAAACGGCTTAAATTCCTTATCTATTTGGTTGGTTACTTTTATTATTACATCAGAATTATATCTAATGTTTTTGCCACCATATTCTTTTAATATAGTACCTGTCGTATTTATTTTGTTTCTGTTTTGGTTTGTAAAGAAAAATACAAATTGGTGTTTACTTGCTAAAGTTTTATATTTATTCATGAACATTCCTAAGGGACGTGAGTTATGACTGCTTACTGACTTTGCAATAGATATACCATTTTTCAGTTTTGTATATCCAGAATTTATTAACCCTGCAAATGAGTCGATAATTATTAATGAAATATCTCCATTTAATATATACTCATCTAACTTTTTTTCTACTTCTTCAAATGTTGACAATCTATAATAATAGAATTTTTTATTATCGGGTTTCAAATATTCTACTATTCCAGTTTGGATTATCATTTCTCTACTAATAGAATTTTCTGTATCAATGTATAATACTTTTTTATTACTTGCACATATATTCTTAGCAACATTTAGCATTATAGTAGATTTACCAGTCATACTCTCACCAACTAACTGAATTGATGAACCTAACTCTAATCCTCCTTTCAATATATGGTCTAAAACATAGATATTTGTTGGTAATATTTCATTCTCAAAACATTTGAGAATATTTTCTTTTTCCATTTTTTTCCCTCTTTCTTAAAATATATTATTTGGTTTTAGCATAGAGTCTAAATCATTTAGCGATTGATTATCTAAATCTAAATCATCTGTGCTATAGTCTTTTACTTTAGGTTTATGATTTTCTCCTATTTGATAATACTTTCCATCTGCGAAAGTGTTAATTGTTCCCATAAGAAGTGGCGAGTTGCGAAATTTTACTGCACCGATTTTGATATCTTTACTAATTTGGGTAAATTCATCTGTATAAACTGATATAATATAACTACTAGACCGTTCAATTTCTGATGCTTCTGCAACATGTTGCATCAAATATGAACCATCATTTCGCCTTGCATAAGCTATTCCTTCTCGATTACACTGAGATAGTAATATTACTAATACTTCCCTACCTTCCTTTATAAAATGTTTAGACATTTTTCTAAAGAATGAAACATACATATTCATTAGTTGATATTCATCTTTTTTTTCAGTAACTACATACTTAAACATTTGCAAATGATCAACAACAATTATGTCTATTCCTTGATTAAGTTCATTTTTGTCTTTTGAATTATCTTTTATAAGTTTATCTATATACTTTAACTTTTTCATAATCGTATTTTGTGAAAAGTCTAGTAAATCATTTTCGCTAAGTATATAAAATTTACCCGGCAAACTTTCTAAATATGGATGCACTTCTTCTTTTAATACTGCTGTGTCTTCACCTGATAATTTATGTTGTGTTATATCTTGTACCGAGAAATTTTTATTTAAATCTACTGAAACTCTTGATAATAATTTAGAATATAGAGTAAGTGGAGTTTCTTCAAGCGATAAAAAGCATACATTTTTTCCTTGTTTTATAGCTTGGTAGCAAATATTTATAGCGTAGGTTGTTTTCATACTTCCTGAACCACCCACAATAGTAGCTACTTCACCAGGATGCAGACCACCAGTTATCTCATCTATATTAGAATTAAGTAATGATATTCCGTCTTTTTTATGTTGACTGTCATACTTCTCTACAAAAGTATTGTTTATTGGTTTAAAATCATCTTCAAATGTCTCAACCTGCGTAATTTCTTGCAGACGATTTAATTGGAGAAAAAAATTTTCATTAGCACCATATTCATTTAAAATAGTTGTGAGTTTTACAATTTCTTCCAAGATTGGTTCCCTTATTAATTGATTACACGAGTCAATAAGCTTTTTTAAATCTTCTACAAAATCAAGTAATGATACTGTTTCATTATCACTATTTATCGATTGAATCTTTTTTTGAATAATCTCAAACTTCGTTTTGAATAAACGGTTGGTTTCTTCACTTGAGTGTTTGTTGGTAATTTTAAACATATTGTCCTCCTTTCTACTTTTATTAAAGTTATTTTTTAGACATCTTTCTACATTTAGCTGTCTAATATCAATTAGGGATTTTGTTGAACTTTTTTCGATTTCTTTTCAATCCCTGTGTTTAAAAGGAAAATTGTATATTGTCATTTAATATTTTACTGTTTTCCTTGAAAAAAATAGGGCTAAATTGCACTTTGTCTTATAATTTGTTATAGTAAAATAGGTGATTTATAAATGGCAAGATATCCAATAAAACTAGATA
This sequence comes from Bacilli bacterium, assembly GCA_028709545.1. GTDB lineage: Bacteria > Bacillota_I > Bacilli_A > RF39 > UBA660 > DUUS01. The sequence continues at coordinate 4,208 of JAQVWT010000031.1, read as the reverse complement.
TAAAAAAAATTATAGAATTAGATAGAATTATTGGAATTAATTCAGGCTTTTATAATGGTAATAATAAGAAAAATGCCGAAGAACAAATAAAAGAAATTGTTAGCAAAAACAAAAAGAAAAATATAACCAAAAATAAAGCAATGGTTATATATTTGAGAAACATTGGCAAAGATATTGCCACTATATGTGACATAGTTAAGCTAAGTAAAAGAACAGTTATAAATTATATTGTTAGTTATTCAAATACTAGTGATATTAAGAAAACATATTTTTTTCACGAAAATAATTATGAAAAATCTGAACTTGAAAAAAACAAAATGAATATACTACAAGAGTTTGATGAAAGATATCCTATAACATATAAAGAAGCAACATCTAGAATCGAAAAATTATTTAACATAAAAAGAAGTGAAACTCAGGTTAGATATTTTCTACGAAAGCACAAAAGATATAGTAAATACACATGGAAAATAAATAAAAACGAGAAAAACAGCCGTAACAAAAAAATTAGAGAAACAGATTCCATTAAAGAAAATAGTTAACATTAATTCTCAATTAAATTCAAGTATTTATAAATGGTTGGATATGATAAATTACAAAGTCTTGCAAACTCACTTTTGTTAATTTCTTTATTTTTATATTTAGGCAGATAGCGAAAAAACACTTCAGGTATATCTTCATAAGTAGTTTTAGGTCTACCTAAGATAACTCCTTGTGATTTAGCATGCTCCAATCCTGACTTAACTCTTGCTCTTATTAATTCAGCTTCAAGTTCAGAAAATACTGACATCATTTTTAACATACCTATACTCATTGGGTCAATAATCTCTTGAGAACAATCAATAACAAAAGTACCGAATATCAATTTTAATTTTTGTTCTTGAGCTAATTCTAAAATTTGACATAACTGTTTAGTAGACCTTGTTATTCTACTAACTTCTAATGCCACTAATGTATCTTTAGGTTTTATTGCAGAAAGTAATTTATTTAATTCTTTTCTATCTAATTTTGTTCCACTTTCATATTCTAAAAATATTGTATTATCTGTTGCTCCAAACTTCTTCAATTCATTTATTTGTCTTTTAATATCTTGTTTTTGTTCATTTGTTGAACATCTTGCATATCCCCATATCATAAATTCTAAATCCTCCTATATAAACGAAATCCCTATAACAATTTCGTTGACATTAATCAAGTTGTTAAACCTTTTAATCTTACTATTATTGCTATATATAACCATCAACGAAAACAAATGATTTCGCTAAGTAATATGTAAACACATAATAATTGTTAGTGCAAGATTATACTTTAGGTATTTAGCCAATAGAAAACCACATCATAATTATTATATTTATTTTTTTATGTCCAATTTTTATGTTATTAATTTCACACTACTTTAACTTATTTTAACTCCTAAAAAATCCACACTTTTTATTTAGTGTAGATTTTATCATATAATTTTTAATACTCTTTTTTTAATTTCTATAATCTTTAATGTAAATTTTATCATTAGTTATGATAACTGTTTTTTTATTTTGGCTTACAAAGAAAATAGGATTCTCTATATATTTTTCATAATTAACTTTTTGCAATCCATAACCTTTTTTACATTCTACATCAGCATAAGTTTCGCATTCTTTCTTATTCAAAACCATTTTACTATTTAATTTATAGATAGATGTGTCAGTAATAATAAATACTGTGTTATTTGAAACATATAAATCAACTACTTTTTCATTTTCCGTCAAAAACTCTCTTAAGTTCAATAACTTTTTTTCTTGATATTGTATAGAATCATCACTTGTTCCAAATTCTGAAAATTCATTTTTTGATACTACTTTTCTAACAACTTCTATTTCCTCTTGGTTATTAATATACATATATACTTGGTTATTAAAAGGAGAAAGAGTATATAATTGTTGTTCTATACCAAACTCAGTTTTAACAGGTAAAACATTTAATTCAATTTCAGTTAAATTTAAATCTGGTATATGCATATCTTCTAAATCATTCAAAATAATTAGGTGTTGTAATTCTACGTCGTATTTAAAGCTACTATTTCTACCAGCTCCCTCTCCAAAAGATGTTAAAATATTTCCACTATTATCATAAAAATAACAATATTTCAAAGGTTTAATCACTCCCTGAGTGTTATCTTTTTTTAAGTAAGAGTTTTCTAAGTAAGAGCATTCATAGCCAGCAATCGACATTATTTTCCTGCAATTTTCTCCGCTAGAAAATTTTTGAATATTTAAGTTTTTATTCCATCCAAAACTATCAAAAGGGACTTCATATAAATTACCTTTATTTGTTTTTAAAAATACTTGATATACGCTACTATCCATATTAGTTCCCGTTTTTAAGTTTTTTTTGTAGTCTAAGAAATATTCTTCATCTTCCAATTTACAATTAAAGGTTTCTATTTTATATCCTAAAACTCTCATTTTTATATCCGTTCTATGTAAAAATCCCAATACTGCAATTAAAGGAATAAAAATAACAATTAACACAAAAAGCTTTTTTTTCATTTTATCACCTGATTAAATCATACAATGTTTTTAATTATTAAACAAGTATTTGTTTCGTTTTTTGCATTGGAAAACATATCTAAATAAAGTGGTTCTCCAATACTTCTTTTTTAAATATTAAAATAGTAAATACATTATCACTTAAATGATTTTCAATTATATTTAATATTTTGTTTAATTTTGTTTCCATATTATAATTTTCTTCTTCCTATATCTATTTAATTATTTTATCTACAAATCCCCATTTTAAAGCTTCGTTAGCATTAAGCCAACTGTCTCTTTTATGAGTTTCTTTTTCTACTTGTTTTGATGTTTTATTAGTTTTTTCTACAATTATTCTTCTTAATTTTCTATTTAAACTTTTAGAATGGTCTAGTTTGTCTTGCATTTCAGTGACTTTTCCATAAGTAGAAGAACTAACTTCGTGTATCATAACTTCTGCGTTGGGTAATATAAATCTTTTCCCCTTAGTACCATTAATCAATAAAACACTTGCCATACTTGCACATCTGCCTATACCGATAGTCTTAACATCACTTTTAATCATATTCATTACATCATATATCGCTAAACCAGCAGAAACAGATCCACCACCCGAATTTATATACATTGTAATATCACGATTATTGCTTTCGTCTAATTTTAATAGCTGTTCTATTATTTCTTGTGAAGATTTTTCTTCTATTTCTTCTGTCAAATATATTATTCGTTTATCAAGTAATTCTATATCTGATGGTTTTTCTTTAAATTTTTGTTTTTTTGAATTTTTTTTATTATTCATATTCTTATATCTTATCTTTCTATACTAAAAAATTGTTTTTTAGTTCTATTACTAATTGTTTTGCGTTAACTCTGTTTTTAGTTTTTTGGATACTTTCTTTATTAAAATAATTTTTATATTTTTTAATCTGTTCTGGTGTTAAAGATATAAAGTCTCCATTAACATAATCATCGCCTACAATAATGAAGTTTCCATAAATAACATCGTACCCTATATCTCTGTTAGGTAATGAACCATTTAATTTTCCTTCTTCATTACATATTAAACAAATCTCGTTATCTTCTAATATATAACAAACTTCAATTCTTCCCTTAACTAACTTTTGTTTTGTTTTAAGAGTATTTAGGATAGTCATTTCTTTAGGTTCTTCTTCTGGTGCTACAAATAATACTTTTATTTTTTCAACCACTGTATGTTTCACCTCCAAACTTTTGGTAAGTACCATGTAAACAGATAATAAAATTATTACAAGAGCTAACACAAAAGATTAACAAATAATAACAAATTAATTATTTACTGACACTAAAAGAGCTACTTCATTAGAACTAACTCGATAAAGTAGCTCGTATATGTTTATAACAAAAGTTTAACGAACTTAATACACCTATAATCAAACAATTAAACCACCTGTGACAAGTTTAAATATACTAACACATATAAACCCCCAACTTAATAGATTTGAAACAACCTGACCATTTAAAAACAAAAGTATTTTCAGAGGAAGCATTGTACCTATTGGCTTTAAGCAGTCATACTAATTAAACTCATAGCCGAATGCATATCAATGTGTGATCGAATAGTTGTTTTATCAAAAAGACCTGCAAAAATAAAAAGTATTTATGATATCAATCTTAAAAACCCAAAAACACCATCCGAAAACAGAAGAGATGAACAATTTG
>JAQVWT010000073.1 GCA_028709545.1 Bacilli bacterium | reverse complement strand
AAATTGAAGTTTGTGATAAATGCCATCCATTTTTCACAGGAGAACAAGGAAAAGTTACAAAAACAGGACGTGTTGAGAAGTTCAATCGTAAATACGGATTTACAGAAGAAAAGTAGAAACTGCATAATGCAGTTTTTTATTTGACAAAAAATTATAAAAATGTATAATAAACAGCATTAATGGGGGATATATATGTTAATAGAAAATGGTGTCTTAAAAGAAGTATTAAACTCTGATTTTAAGAAAGGTTTTTTAGGAATACCAAAAGAAGTACAAGTATTAGATAAGGAATGTTTTAAAAAAGCAACAAGACTAAAGAAAGTATACATACCCGATTCTGTAACAACAATTCATAAAGATGCTTTTAAAAACAATTATTCAATAAAAGAAATCAATTTACCAAAGTATGATTATGAACAAAATTGGACAAAGAGTAGCAGCATAAATACTATAAATATTGATACAAATATGAAAACAAACGAATTTTCTTTCAATTTTTATAGACCGAGAAAATTTAAAAAAATAAATTTTTTATATGATAATAAAAAAATAACACTTAAAGGAAAAAAAATATCAAAAATTATCAAAACGGATGATAATTCATTCGCAGTTTTCGGAAAAGATCATGACAAACAAATAATAAAAGAAAATGAAATAATAAAATATGATGTAGAAAAAGCTATAGAAAGAACAGGTTCTATTGATTATTTTGATTTCAATAATGAATTTTACAAAGCAAATAATGAAAATTTTGATCTTCTTATTAAATGGATAGATATAATGGAAAATAATAAGAGATTAAAAAATGAAAAAATAGTAAATGAAGAAGCCTTATTTGCAGTACCAACAAATCCAAAGAACATTACAGAATTTTATTTAAACTATAAAAAACTTTATAGTTTAATGGATAAATATGAATTTAAATATCGAGGAAGCCGAGTAAATTTTATTAGAATGTGTTATGTTCTAGGTTTCTTTGAAGGTGGTAATAAAAAAGAAATAATCGAATTTATAGAAAAACTAATGAATAACAGTCTATCTGAACTTTTTATTGAAAAATTTAAAGGTATGAACTTGGAAGAAAATGGATATGATCCTGATTTTGCAAAAATAGTTATGAAAGAATTTATGAATATAAATAATACTACAAATGGACTATACTATAATAGTAATGAATTAGTTGATATTTATAATTGTTTTAAATTAATAAAAAAAGAGATAAAACGCGAAAATAAAAAAATCAATTATGAGGAAGCATTAAAAAAATCCCATGTATATAAATTTACTGTTAGAGATGGTAATGAAGAATTGTTTGATTGTTTAAAACAATATAGTGGTGACTATTCAACTGAGGATTTTGAAATACTACAAGATTTATATGAGAAAGCTAAACAAATAACAAAAATTAAAAGTAAAAAAATAATAAGAACAATTGATAACGTAGAAGATTACAAATATGAATGGTTAGATGGGGATAATCCAGTAAACTTAATTTTGGGAAATAAAGTTGGTTGTTGTGCTAGAGTTAACAGAATGGGTGAAGGTATTTTAAGAGCTAGTTTATTTAATGAAGAAGTTTGTAATTTAGCACTATATGGAGAAAAAGGCAAAATTATAGGTAAAGCAACCGCATATTATAATGAAAGTGGAAAATATATACTATTTAATAATGCAGAAATATCTAATGAAACGAGCGAAAGAGAAAAAGAAAAAATATTTAAATCATTGTTAAGAGCTGTTGATGACGAGGTTAAAGCTTTAAATAAAGAAGATTTAAAGATTGAATCAGTGCTAATGGGAATGAGATCTAATGATTTGAAAAACCAAATAATCAATAATAATTATAAAATTATAACAAATGATATGAAAAAGAATCTAGTATTTGTTGGTGGTTCTAATGGAAATATAGTTTCTTATGATGGTGATGCAAATAGTTATCAAGGACAATGCGTTTTGTGGGAGAATAATAAACAAAAAATAAGATAATTTCTTTAAGGAGATGTAAAAATGTTTTTAGAAAAAATTAAAATGACATTAAATGATTTTCCAAATGATTTTGATTTGGAAATGTTTAATAATGTTTTATTAAAGACCTTAGAAGATAGTAAAGATATTTTAAGATTAGGAAACCAAATAGATATAAAAAATAACAATGGAGAAGAAGTAGATATTGACAGTCTAATAAAAATTGTAAGAGAACAAAAACAAGAAGTTAAATTTTTATCAAAAAATAAAATATATGCCATGAATGTTATGGGAAACCCTTATAAATTAATGGAATATACATTAAGTGCCTTATATACACAAAATGCAATGATTATTAATGGGGAAAACAAAAATCATGGGTTATTAAATATAATTGTTACTATAATAAATACTTTATTAAAAGAGATATACAATATTGAACATTTAATTGAATATATAAACGATCAAGGCTTCAAAGAAGTAATTAACAACGAAGATGTAATTGAATTATAGAGTTGGTGATTTTATGAAAATTTTTTATGATGAATTATTAAGTGTCACAAATGAGGATTTGGATCAAAATAATACTTTTTATATTCCAGATGGAATAAAGACTATTCATTCCAATGCTTTTTTAAAAGCAAGCAAACTAAAAAAATTACATATACCGGATAGTGTCGATTTAATTATGACGGGATCTTTTTTAGGTTGTAATAATTTAAAGGAAATAAATATTCCAAATAATTGTCCATCATTTAATATAGATCATTTGAATAATATATCTGTTATTAATATTGATTCAAAAATCAAAGATGTAACCTTACTTACAAATCTTTTAATAAATAAAGCAACAACAACAAAAATAAATTTTAAATATGACTGTCTTATATTCTCGTTTGATAAAAACAAAAAATATGCAGTTAAGAAGGTAGAAAATAACATATTCACGCTTACTACTGATAATTTTGAAGATTGTGTATTAATAACAAATAATGGTATAAAAAAATGTAATAAAGGCGATTTATTACCTTATATTAAAGATAATGATTTTGATAGATTTAAAAGGACACACTCTCATATTTTTTTAGAAAACATCAATATATTTTATCAATGGATTGATATTATTAACAATTTAAAAGGAAATTCTTTTAATTATTTCCCAAATGAAATAGTTATGTTATCAATACCAAGTAATAAAAAAGCTGTAAAGGAATACATATTAAAAAATAAAACATGGCAAAAAATTGAAAAAAAATTAAGTAACTATTCAAAAAAAGAAATAATAGGATATATGAAATTCAGTTA
>JAQVWT010000003.1:1873-51279 GCA_028709545.1 Bacilli bacterium | reverse complement strand
AGTTTTAAATATGCTTATATCTACTTAAAAAGTATATAAAATATCAAACAAAAATAAAAGAAAGGAATAAAGAAATGTAAATACTATAAACAAGATAGAATTTACTTGACTTTATTATAAGAGGTAAAAGTAAAGTAACGTTTCTTAACTATAAATCTCATATTATTAGATTTTTAAATAGTTTTGATAATAATGTTGATATTAATAAGATTGATGAAGATGATATAGCCCAGTATTTTTTAGAAAATTACATTAAATTAAATCGTTCTGCAAATACTCTTAACGTTGGTATTTGTTCAATTAGATATTTTTATTCTGTTTGTTTTAGAAAATCTTTAAATAAACATTTATTACCATCATCTAAAATAGTTAAGAGATTACCAGTTATTATATCAAAAAGTGATTTCCTGAAAATTATTAACGAAGAAAAAAATACTAAACATAAATGTTGGTTAATACTTGGGTTTGCTTCTGGATTAAGAGTAGAAGAAATTGCTACTCTAAAAATTGAAAATATATTTCCTAAAGAAAATAAATTAAAAGTTTTAGGAAAAAGAAAAAAAGAGAGATTTACGATTTTACCAACTATTACACTCAAATTTTTAAGATTATATTGCAAGGAAAATAATATTACAGAAAAACAGGGTTATTTATTCAAAGGCATTATGAATCATGATCATATTAATAGTAAAACTATTGTTAATTATTTCACTCTAAAAAAGAAAGACTATGACTTAAATGAAAATATTACCTTTCATTCTTTGAGACACTCCTTTGCAACTTATTATTTAATGAATGGTGGAAATATTATCACTTTAAAATCAATGCTTGGGCATACTAATTTAGGTACTACTGGAATGTATATTCATATTGCTCAAAACTTTAATCAACTTGAAGGTATCAGATATGTTTAAAGAAGATTTTACGATTCAAAATATTTTTCACATATTTGGTCCGGCTTATATATTAAAACACAAATTATCTAAAGAGCAATGGCAAGTTTACAACTCTATAATGAAATGTAAAACCAAAGAGCTGGGTTTCCATACCATTACTTGTGATGATTGTGGAGAAAAAAAATCTGGATTTAATTCATGTAGAAATAGACACTGCCCGAATTGTCAATTTTATGCACGCGAGAAATGGATTTATAATGAAAGCTCATATTTGTTAGATTGTCCCTATTTTCACATTGTAACTACTGTTCCATCTGAATTAAAAGAAATTGCTTTATATAATCAAAAAGCATTTTATAATATTTTATTAAAAGCTAATTCAGAAGCTATTTTAGAGCTTGCTTCAGATCCTAAATGGCTAGGTGCTAAAGTTGGAATTACTTCCATATTACATACTTGGGGTCAAACGCTTGAGTTTCATCCTCATGTGCATTCAATTGTTACAGGAGGAGGTCTAAAGAATAACAAATGGATTAGCGGCAATGATAAATATCTATTTAAAGTTAAAGTTTTATCGTCTTTATTTAGAGGAAAGGTTTTAGCTATGTTAAAACATGAAAAATTAGTTTTTCCTCCACATCTATCTTATTTAAAAAATTTCAAACAATTAAACAAATTTTTAAAACCGTTATATAAAAAAGAGTGGATTTCATATATAGAACCACCTAAAGGAAGAGCCGAAAACGTTGTAGAATATATTGGAAGATATGCCTTTAGAGTGGCTATATCTAATCAAAGAATTAAAAACATCACTGATAGTGATATTACCTTTGAATACAAGGACTATAAAGATAATTCTAAAATCAAAGAAATGACGATTAGCGGTGAAGAGTTCATTAGAAGATTTCTAATGCATGTATTACCAAAACGATTTACTAAAATAAAACATTATGGCTTATTATCAAACAGAAATAAAAAAGCAATAGTTAAATTTTGTAGATTATTAATAGGTCAAGCAGTATTTAGTGATTTTACAACTAATGTAAATAATAAGCTATATGAGTTTAAATGTTCAAAATGTAATTGTACTTCATTTTCATATAAAAGATACCAAGATTTAAAAGATCTTTTATGTCGACTCAAATAAACACAAAAACTAGTGAATTTTAAAAATTCTTAAAAAAGAATTCTTTTTGCAATGGATATTTTTTAAGAAAAACAAGATAAAAAAGCAACAACAATTATTATTACTGAATATTTTTCTTAAAAAGAAGAAAATAAAAAGATACTTTCCCCTATACCAGCAATTAGGTACAATAAATTTATAACATGTTTTAGCATGGCCAAAACATGCCATAAATTACTAGACATTATATCACAGATTATTTTAAATCGTATCTCTTTATTAGTGCTTATTTTTGATTCGTATTAATTATTAAATGGAATAAATTGACTATTTAATATATATTTTATTTTAAAAGTCATCTATTTATCGCAGTTTTTCTTGAACCTTCAAGAATACACATAATGAAGAAAATCTCCTATAAACAGTGGGTTTATAGGAGATATTAAAATTCTATTTGGTGGAGTCGAGCAGATTTGAACTGCTGTCCAAAATATAAATATATTACCATCTACAAGTTTAGATAGATTTATATTTCACTAATATCTTTGAATCTAACGAAAAAATATTAGCTAAGCTTTTTTAATTTCATCTATAAACCAAAGCAATTTATAAATATAACTCACTATTATGAACCATTATCTTACTTTGTGAGTCTAGTTAGATAACAGCGCTTTTACGCCGGTTAGGCGTATGATAAAGCTGGGTTAAAATTCACTTTGTCAGTTATTTTAAATTTTGTGCTATTTAGGAATAGCTACCACTTGCAAATAATATCTTTAAATATCCTGTCGAAACCAATGACGACCCCGTGAATGAATTCTATCACATATTAGAAAAAAATTCAATTATTCTGGAATTCTAATAATTTTTTCTCCGGCTTTAGAATACATATATTTTTCTCTAGCGAATTTGGCTACGTATTCCGGATCTAATAATTTTGTTGCTTCACTAGAGAGTCTTTTTTCCTCTGATAATAATTCTTGATATTCTTCTTCTAAGCTTTCTCTTTCTTGGTAATTTATCAAAATCTTAGACCAGTAATTATATGTAAATACTCCTAAGTATGAAACAATGATTAAGATAAGTAATGCCCAAAATAAAATTCTTCGTTTATCTTTTTTAGATGCTTTAATCATTAGGTTCACACTCCCGTATGGTAATTATAACATCAATAATTAGTTTTTAGTTAACTTTTGTTTTTAAAAATTCTTTCTTGACGAAAAGTTGACAACTTAAAAGCAAATAAAAAACCAACAATTAAAATAATTTTTAAATATAAATGGATATCCCCATTATTTATTATAAGAAATGAAATTATATATCCTGCTGTCATTATAATAAAATACATTGCAATTATTAGATAATAAATAAAGTTAGACTTTTTAAATAAGCTATTTATTAAAATATATAATAAACCAAAAATTAATCCATAAAGAAATGAAGTTAGTAAAAATATGACTTGATTCATTTAAATAGTTTACTTATAATTGAACTTTCTTTATTAACAATATCTGTATATGTAAAATTATCTATTTTTCCCTTTATTGAAACATTACCCTCTACTGTATCTAACTTTATCATCTCTAAGTCGCTTCCTTTAATAATAATAGTTCCCATTGTTGACTCTAAATAAAATTCACGGTCATCAAAACTTATAATTTTTTTTATCCCACTTATGACAATGTTTTTTCGGTCATTAATCTTTACTACATGTGAAAACGCGGGTACTTCAATCATTTTATCCATATTTCCTCCAGTAAATCATATGGCTTTTTTAAAAATTTATACATTAAAAAATTCGCTAATGCGAATTATTCAGCTTTTTTAAATTCTTCAATTATTGCGTCTTCAAATTGTTTACGAACATCAGGATTAATTGGATGAGCAATATCTCTGTAGCCGCCTGTGGCAGTTTTCCTACTTGGCATTGCTATAAACAATCCGTTATCACCTTCGATAACTCGAATATCGTGCACAGCGAATGCATCATCTAATAATACCGAAGCGATGCCTTTCATACGTGAACCTTCTTTTTCAACTTTGCGGACACTTACTGATGTGATTTCCATAACATACACTCCTTCTAAGTTTTCACTTAATCTAAGTTTAAAACATTATTAACAAAAAAGCAACTTTTTTTATAAAAATGTTATTTGGATATCTCTTGCTAAGATATCTGAGTAAGTATAACTCTTTTTATCTATACCATTGCTCACTATAAAAACATGAGAGTATATTTCAATTATGTTTCCATAAAATATTTCGTTTCTATTACGATTTTCTTTAGAAACTACTTTAACTTCTTTATTTAAGTGATTATAAATCTCATTTTTAATTGTTTCTATCATCTTGGATACCCCACATACATTAAACCAGTTCCTTTAATTCCACCCATACCATTTGAACCATACTTTGTTTTTGCTAAAGTTTCAATTAAATCAACTGGAGTATTCTTTTCAGTTAAAGCTACTGTTGAAGCTATTATTGCTGGATCAAGAGCATGAATATTAACTCTTTTAGGACTTGATGCATAATTTGCACCACTTTTTATTAACTCCTCATAATCACTTTGACAAGCTCCAGCAATAATTACAAGCTTATCATGACTTTTTTCATACTTTCTTGCGATTTTAATTGACTCACAAAAATGTTTAGAATTTTTATAATTATTAATATCACCAATATCCCCATTTTTACGATAATATGCATCATGTCCAGTTATTATTACTATATCTGGAATATATTCATTTAAATATTTAAATATCTTCTGGGGAAGAAGTTCCTCTTTTATAACTTTACCAACAGCTCTGATATTTAATTTTTTATAAAAATTTAAACACCTTTGCAAATAATCTGAATCACCATCAAAGTGAAGAATCTTTGCGGGCATAAAAAAATATTCATGACGATCTAAACTTTCAATATCTTCACTGACTTTGTCAAAGTCATCTGTACTGTTTTTTTCTTCATATAATTTTAAATCCGATATTTCACTATCAGCATAAAGCCTAACATTAACGCCTTTCAAATAACAAATATCATCACGAATATTTAAAATTTTAAAAACAGTATCATGATTATGGCTTTTTCGCGTCACTAAATCTCCTTTTTTGAATTTCATTGGCTCACCTATTAAACCGTATGAAAAATAATGAAAAAAATGCTATAAAGCATTTGCTAATTCAATGAAAAATTCAATTGGTAACTCTTCTGCCCTTACTAAAATAGGATATTCATGTTTTTCTAAAATGCTTTTGATTAAGTCCTTATCATAATTACTTAGATTATTTAATAAAGTTTTTCTTTTATGTTTAAAAGCATCGCTTATTAGTTTAATAAACTCATTTTTATCTTTTACCTGATACATATTGTGTTTTGTTAATTTAATAACTGCACTCTCAACATTTGGAATAGGAAAAAAAGAATTCTTACTAACATTAAAAAGCTTTTCTATATTGTAATAGTATTTTAAATAGACAGTGATATATCCATACTCTTTATTTTTCGGTGGGGATGTAAGTCTTTCCGCAACTTCTTTTTGTACCATGAAATACATTCCCTTAGGATTCAAATCTTCTTTTGTAATTTTTTCGATAATTGGCGTTGTTATATAATATGGTAAGTTTCCAATAATATATAGATTTTTATATTGATAGTGTTTTAAATCCTCTTTGATGTTTCTTTTTAATATGTCATCATAAATAAATGTTAGTCTTTGAATCTTATCTAGATGAGCTTTTGTATCAATATCTATTTCATAAGCAATAATTTGAGCATTAAAACTAGTAAGTTTTTTTGTTAAATTACCACTACCAGCACCTATCTCTATTATTAAATCTTCTGGAGTTATATCTAAATTACTTAAAATATTATCTAAAACATTATTATCAATTAAAAAGTTTTGACCGTATTTTTTTTTATAATTAAATTTATTCATTTTCATCACTACTAGTATTTTATCAAAAAAAAAGATAAATTACATTATCTTTCATATCCAAATCTTAAGATATCGTAAGAAATTTGTTTTCTTCCTACATTATTATATGCTATTTCTTCGCTTTCAACTAGTAAATCTAGAGATGTTCCAATAACGCCACGATCAAGAACAATAGCGGTTATCTTTTCATCTGAAACAGACGGTAAAGCGAATTGAACGATTGAACCACACCTTAAACTTTTAGATGATGCTACTATTCTAACTGTCCCGTAAGTTTCATCATTATGTGTCGTAATACGGTCTGTTAGCACGTCTTGTCCAGTACAACCAAGTGTTCCCCCACATAAAGGGCAATCTGCTGCATAGCCCGTTAAAACACCGTTATAAGTGTCAATTGGTGCATATAAATCATTTCTAATTATTTCGTCTAACTTAATTGCCATTGCATGAAGATCTAAGGTTTTATTTAAATTGTTATTTGCTGTTTTCGCCTCAGATTTCATCAGTGATACTTGCTGACACATTAAAACTGCAACTACCAAAATAATAATGCGTAAATATTTATTAATTTTTAACAATGTTTTATTGTTCATATTTTCTATCTCCAATATGATATATTCTATCATATTGGCAGTTAAATGTCAAAAACGTCGGCGAAGTTATTTTCTAAAATTATAGATAATTCTTCTAAATTAATATTATAAATTTTAGCTATTTTATTTGCAATATAAATTAAATTTCTAGGTTCGTTTTTTGATCCTCTTACTGGTTCTGGAGCTAAATAAGGAGAATCTGTCTCAATTAGAATGTTTTTTAAATCAATCCTTTTCAAAGTGTTTCCTAAATTAGTGTTTTTAAAGGTGATAATGCCATTTATTCCCAGTTTGAATCCCAATTTTATTAATTCAAGTGCTGTTTCATAACTACCTGAAAAAGAATGGATTATCCCTTTTAAATTATGTTTTTTCAATATTTTTATTAAATCTTCTGTTGATTCACGGTTATGAATAATAACTGGAAGTTTATTTTCATCAGCTATTGTTAATAGTGTATTAAATACTTCTAACTGTTTTTCTTTGTTATTATTATTTCGATAATAATCTAACCCTATTTCGCCTATGGCTATTATTTTTTGATTATTAATATTGGCTTTAATATGATTTATCACTACTTCATTGTTTTCTTCTATATAATTAGGATGCAGCCCAATTGCCCCATATACATTTGAATATCTATTTATTAATTTTAGAACTTCTTTATTACTTGATAAATTATAACCATTGATTATAATCCTTTTTATATTATGTTTATTTAAATTTTGAATAATATCTTCATAATTACTATATTCTTCTGATAAAATATGGCAATGTGTATCTGTAAACATATTTACCTCCTTAATGATTATATATTAAATATTTAAAAAGATAAATTAAGTTTCTAATTCTTTTAATTTATCTTCTTTATTTATTCGAGCAAAAAGCGGGGTTGAATCAGTAATTATGGTTCCAGATTTATAATTACCAAAATTATCTATGCTAGCTAAACTTCTTTGATCGGTATTAATTTTATTTAAAATAGTTTCTGCTGTTTCTGGGATATAGGCTTGAAGCAAAACACTTCCTATTCTAATAGACTCTACCAAATTATATAAGACAGTCCCTAATCTTTCTTGCTTTTTTTCGTCTTTAGCTAAATTCCATGGCTCAGTTTGATCAATATACTTATTACATTTTCTAAATAGTTTCATAATATTATTAAGCGATTCTGAAAAATAGCAATCATCTATTAGTTTTGTTGTTTTTATTTTTAGTTCTTCAGCATAATTTTTTAACTCTAAATCTTCATTTTCTTCCAGTGCAGATTTAGGAACGATTCCATCAAAATATTTAATGACCATCGCATTTGTTCTACTAACTAAGTTTCCTAATGTGTTAACTAGATCACTATTAATCGTGCTTATTAGTAGTTCATAATTCATTGTTCCATCGTTTTGATATGGTACACTGTGAATTAAAAAATATCTAATTTGATCGATTGTAAAATGTTTAGCTAATTCGTCTACATATATAACATTTCCAACAGATTTACTTATTTTTCCGCCATCTATGGTTAACCATGGATGCCCATAAATAGTTTTAGGTAAAGGAATATCTAAAGCCATTAACAAAATAGGCCAGTAAATTGTATGAAATCTAATAATATCTTTTCCTGCTATTTGATAGTCTGCGGGCCAATATTTTTTAAATTCTTCACTGTGATTTCCATTTACATCATAACCTATAAAAGTAATATAGTTTGATAAAGCATCTATCCAGACATAAACCACATGTTTTGGATCAAAACTTACCTTTATTCCCCAGTCAAGTGAGGTTCTTGATACACATAAATCTTGTAACCCTTCTTTTATAAAGTTATTAATCATTTCTCTTTTCTTAGATTCTGGTTTAATAAAATCAGGATTGTTTTCAATATAATTTAACAAATCTTTTTCATATTTAGATAATTTGAAAAAATAAGCTTCTTCTGAATTATGAGTGACTGATCTATTACAATCTGGACATTTACCATCAAGTAAGTCTTTCTCTAAATAAAATGATTCACAAGGTGTGCAGTACCATCCTTCATATTTATCTAAATAAATATCGCCTTTATTATATAAATACTCAAATATTTCTTGTACTTTTTTTTCATGGTTTGGATCTATTGTTCTTACAAATTTATCATAAGATATATTTAATAAGTCAAGTAAGTCTTTCATTATCTTACTGATGTTATTAACATACTCATTAGGTGTAGTTCCTACTTTTTTTGCCTCTTCCATCACTTTTTGTCCGTGTTCATCTGTACCAGTTTGAAACAAGACATCATAGCCGTCTAATCTTTTATATCTTGCCAAAACATCAGCAATTACTTTTTCATAGTTATTACCAATATGTGGTTTTTGACTTGTATAATCAATTGCTGTTGTAATATAAATTTTTTTATTCATTTTCATCACCTTCCAAAAACAAAAAAATCATAAACTAAGGACGCTTAATTAGCGCGGTACCACCTTACTTCATGATTAACATGCTCTTTAATTCCTTAACGTGGAAAATCCCGTTTAAACTCCAGAATCATCTTCATTATTTAAATTACTTCTTTCCACCAAATTAGAAGTTCTCTATGAAATTTAAAATAATTACTCGTTCCTTCTTTGTTTATTACTCTAGATATTAGCACTATTTTTTAAACAAATCAAGTAATATTGATATGATAACTAATTATTTCTGAGATTAGTTTACATAACTTTGAAACATTATCAGATTTCTTTTCACTAACTAAAATAACCACACCAATTCCAATAGAATTAGATATTATAGGTTCAATATAGACGTTATCAACTAGTTTTATATCATCATTTATTATTAAATTATCTACTAAAGCACTTTCACGATTTTTAGAATAATTGCTTATTTGATCTTCTATTTTTTTATTACTATAATTTTTACTACTATATATTATATTCTCTAAATCTGTGATAAGTACTTCTACATTCATTAAAAAACTTAACTTATCACCGGTTTTGGCTATAAAATCTTTATTATTACCAATATAAGAATATTTAGACAAGTTTATTTTGTTATCAGTGTGATTTATTATTAAATTTTCACCATCTTGAATTTTTAATCTTCGTCTTAGTTCTTTAGGAATAACAATACGTCCAAGTTCATCTATTTTTCTTATATATCCGTTTTCATTCATTATTAACACCACTATTTTATATTGTGTCTTTTAATGCTTTTTTTATACAACTTGTGATTTTATCACCTCTAATAATTCGATCAAATAATAAATATAATGTTTCTCTAAATCTTTAAGAGGCAAGGTTATACTAATTTTATTAAGGAAATATTTTAATTTAAATTTAGGATGAATATTATATGTTTGAAGAAATAATTTTTCACCATTTATTTTGTCGGAATTAATCTTTGATAATGTTATTGTAATTTGTGATTCGCTTTGATTTACTTCAGTTATGTTAAGAGAATTACATAGTTTTTCAAACCATTCTTCATACATATAAATTATTAGCTTATCAGGTAATTCTCCAAATCGATCTTCTAGTTCATATCTCACTTGGTTTAAAGATTCCAAATCTTTGACTTTGTTTATTAATTTATGTATTTCAATGCGAATATTTTCATCACTCACATAATTTTCAGGAATATGAGTATCAACGTTAATTAATGATGCATCATTATCTATTTCTTCATTAGGCAATCCTTTAATTTCATTCATTACTTCTTCAACCATTTGAGTATATAAATTAATACCAACAGAATCTATAAATCCAGCTTGCTCGCTGCCTAGTAAATCGCCGGCACCTCTTATTGATAAATCTCTTAATGCTATTTTATACCCACTTCCTAGCTCGGTGAATTCTTTAATTGCTTTAAGCCTTTTAATCGCTGTGTCGGTTAAAGTTTTAGCCGGATTATACATTAAATAAGCGTAAGCAATTTTGTCTCCGCGACCAACCCTGCCTCGAAGTTGATAGAGCTGACTTAACCCATAGTTTTGAGCATCAATTACAATCAAAGTATTAACATTAGTAATATCCATCCCGGTTTCAATTATTGTTGAGCAAACTAAAACGTCATATTTGTAATCAACAAAATCTTCAATAATATTCTCCAATTTATGTTTTGGCAACTGTCCATGGGCATAGCAAATTCTAGCATCAGGAATTAACAACTTTAATTTTGCAACTCTTGATTCTATCTTTAGCACGTTATTATAAAGGAAGTATACTTGCCCTTTTCGTGATAATTCTTTATAAATCACATCTTTTATTAAAAGGTCTTCTTCTTCAATAACATAAGTTTGAATTGGATATCTATTTTGAGGTGGTGTATCTAAAATTGATAAATCTTTAAGGCCAGACATCGCCATTTTTAATGTGCGAGGAATTGGAGTTGCTGATAACGTTAGAACGTTTACATTCTTTTTAATAGACTTGATTTTTTCTTTATGAGTTACACCGAAACGCTGCTCTTCATCAATAATAAGCAATCCTAAATTTGCATATTCAATCTTTTCATTCAGTAATTTATGGGTTCCAAAAACTATATCAATTTTACCGTTTTTTAAACCAGCAATTATAGCTTCTGTTTCTTTAGGCGTTACAAATCTGTTTAATAAAGCTATATTTATGCCATAATCTTTGAATCTTTTTAATGCACTTAGATATTGTTGCTTAGATAATATTGTTGTTGGGCACAAGTAAGCGACTTGAAAACCATTTAAGACAGTTCTAAAAATACCTCTAAAGGCAATCTCTGTTTTCCCAAACCCTACATCTCCGCATAATAAACGATCAGTAGGAATGTCTGTTTCTAAATCCTTTAAAAGTTCATCAATACACTTTGTCTGATCCGGAGTTTCAATATATTCAAAGTTCATTTTAAAGGTTTCTTCTTCTGGAAAAATCAAATAAGGTTCTGTTTTAGATTTTGCTCTTTCAGCATATAAATTGATCAAATCTTCAGAAATATCTTTAATTTTTTTACGAACTGCTAATTTTGTTTTAGCCCATGTAGATGTCCCTAGTTTATGAATTTTAGGAGTTGTTCCCTCTTTATCAGTATATTTATAAATAGTCTCGATTTTTTCTACTGGTATATAAACTTTATCATCATCTAGATAATTTATTTGAATATAATCTTTTTTAAAACCTCGAGAAGTTAATGTTGCTATTCCCATATAAACGCCTATCCCATTATGGATGTGTACTACATAATCTCCTATTTGGATATCAGAAAAATCTTTAATTTTTTTACCAACTTTAAAAGTAGGTTTATATGTAACTGAATTTGAGATAAGTTCAATATCAAATTCGCTAATATAAATTAAATTATTAACAATAAAACCATTATTAATTTTTTGTTTTATAATATTAATGCGGCCTGGTTGGATTTTTCCAATATATACATTATCAGAAAACAACTGGCTTATTTCCCTAATCATTTTATCTTTTGATAACATAAAAACGATAGTATATTTTGGGGTTTTCTCTAAAACATACTTTTTAAGTTTATCTAAATTACCTTCAAAATTTTCAAGACTATGACAATCTAAACTAAATGTATTTTGATTATTTATAGTAAAGTCACCAATATTAATTTCTTTCTCGGAATTAATTTCTTCCATATTAAACATATATTTTTTATTTGGAGTAGTATTTTTCAAATTATACTCAAAAATTTCGGTTTGTAATTGTTTATAAGATTGATCTATTAACTTTTTTTCAATATTAAATACAAGAGGTTCCTTTAAAAAGCTATATAGAGATTCATCATCTGAGGTAGCTAGTTCCTTGTATGGCGATATTGAAAGATTTTGAATTGAATTAATTGATAACTGCGTATCAGCATCAAAAAGTTTAATATCTTCTACTAAATTTCCGAACAATTCAATTCTTACTGGTTTTTCACTATCTATAGGATAAATATCAATTACATAACCTCTTACAGAGTACTCTCCAGTCGATGTTACTAAAGATACTTTATTATACCCGAACTCATCTAAAATCGTTTCAAGACTACTTCTGTTAATGTTTTCTCCAGTTTTTAAAGTAATAAAGGATTTTTTTACAATATTTTTACTAGGCAAATATCTTAAATATCCCATTAAGTTAGTGACTATAATACATGGTTTAGTTCCAGATATTTTTTGTAAAGTTTCTAAACGCTGGTTTTTAAATTCAGGAGAAACTGCAATTGCGACCGAAGTTAAAAATTCATCCATAGGAAAAAAATATACTTCGCTAGTATATGTCTGTAATTTTTCATAATATTTAGTTGCTTCATATAAAGAACTAGCTAGAACTATAATATTCTGCTTTTTTTTAATAAAATAATTATAAATATATAATATATTAAGTTCTTCGGTTAACCCAGAAACACTATTTATATTATCTATTTTAAATAATTGATATATTTCTTCCATAAAATCCTAATTATATTTATTCATGAGCTCATCAGCAGTCAGCTCTGAAATAAAGTCAGTAATAATTTCATCATAAATCTTCTGGTTTTCTTCACACTTTTGCAATTCGCTTTTAGTAAATTTTCCTAAAACAAAATTTGCTGCACTTTGTTCTATTTCACTGTTTTTAATCCCTATTTTTAAACGTAAAAAGCTGTTTGAACTAAGACTCTTGATTATTGATTTAATTCCATTATGTCCGCCAGAAGAGCTGTCTTTTTTTAATTTAAAAGAACCAAATATTATGTCTAAATCATCATGGATAATCAGCAAATCACTTATAGAAATTTTATAATAATCTATAAAGTGTTTAACCGCATTTCCTGATAAATTCATATAGGTGTTTGGTTTTAAATAAATGACATTGCCGGTTTTATAATATAGTCCATATGAACTTTTAGACCATTTAATATTTTCTAAATATCGATCAAGTATCGAAAAACCAATATTATGTCTAGTATTTAAATATTCATTGCCAATATTTCCTAAACCTACCACTAATTTCATTTTGACCTCATCTCAAACATTATATTTTTGTACAAAATTATTTCCCGGGAAATAATTCCCAATGCTTTATTTTTTACAATTGCTGCAATTTCTTATTACAATTTCTATTTCTTCCCCATTATTATCAAGCTTATAGCTCTGATTCAAAATATTAATAGAAACAACTCTAAGCATTTTATTTTCATGTTTTATTCTTTCACCAACATGCGGTAATTTTTTACGATAATCCGTGTACTGTGAGTCTTCATAAGATAAGCAACATAACAACCTGCCGCAAGCTCCGTTTATCTTTGAAGGATTTAAAGCAATGCTTTGATTTTTTGCCATATTAATCGATATTGTATCGATATTGTTTAAAAATGTTGCGCAACACAGTTCTCTACCGCATTGACCGATTCCACCAATTTCTTTAGCCTTATCTCTTACGCCAACTTGATGAAGTTCAATTCTTGTTTTAAATTTACCGGCAAGTCTTTTTACTAATTCTCGAAAATCAACCCTCTCGTCAGCAACAAAGTTAAATAAGAGCTGTCTGCGGTCAAAAGTATAACTACTATCAATAAAACGCATCTCTAATCCAAGTTCTTTTGATATTAACTTAGCATCTTGCAATGCTTTTTTACTATCTGAGATATTTTTCAAGTATTGATTATAATCATCTTCAGTTGCTTTTCTTAACACATTTTTAAGTTCTTTAAAAGAACTACTAATGTTTTTTTCTGCAACTTTACCATATTGCTGACCTTTTTCTGTTTCAACAACAACATAATCATCTACTTCTATTTCAATATCGTCATAAAAGAAATTATATATTTTCCCATTTTCTTTAAATTTTACGCCACATATATTCATTTTCATTCACCTCTATACACAATTTGTCTAGTGCTAAGTCAATATTAACATTACTTTTTAACAATCGCAATAATTTTTCCAAAGCAAAAACATTATTTGCTGATTTATCACTTGTTAATGTCTCGTTATAATTCATTATCGTTAAGTTAACTATATTAATTAACTCATCTCTCTCAATTTTTGAAAACTCTTTTTTTAACTTTAATTCATTAGCAAAATTTAAATTATCCAGCATTTTTTTTAAAATTAAACTACTTTCATTTACTAAAAAATTATTGCCTTCCAAAATTTTAAATATTTGACAACGACTCTTTATCGTTGGCAAAATTTGTGAATTTGTTGCAAGTAGTATTCCAAGAGTATGTGAACTTGGTTCCTCTAAAAATTTCAAAATTTTATTTGCTGATGAATTGTTCATTTTTTCTGCATATTTAATTATATAAATATTGTATTTATCATTATAAGGAATTGTACTAAATTTCTTGCGAAGATTATTAATTTGCTCACTTTTAATCTCTTTACCATCTGGCTCTATTACAATTAAATTTAAACATTGATTAAAGTCTTTGTTTTTAAGTAATCCATTATTAAATAACAAGTTTATTATTTTTATAAAGTTTGTTTCAATGTCTGCTGTTTCAGTTAAAAACGCATGAGGGAGCTTGTCCTCAAGTAACGCAAAATTAAAATACTGATAAAAATCGTCCTTCAATATAACACCTTCTTAAATTAGAAAGAAAAATGATAACGCTAATGATATTAATCCAGGGAAACCTAATGTTGAAACAATAAATATTGTAACTAAATTAAGGGGAACAAAAATTCCTAAATTTTGAATTAGTAAATCAAGTCCATAAATTATTAAAATAGCAAAAACCAATTTCTTTATAATTTTTAAAATCATAAATATCACCTAAATAATAATATGTTATTTATTATTTTATAATACTTCTTTACGATCTGCAAGAGCACGCTCTAAAGTTAAAGAATCAAGATAATCTATTTCCGCTCCCATTGGAATTCCGTACGATAATCTACTTATCTTAATCTGTCTGTTTTTTAATATTTTTGTAATATACATAGTAGTTGCCTCTCCTTCTAACGTCGGCTTTAAGGCTATTATTAATTCAAGATCATCGCTATTTAAATTATTACATCTTTTTATTAATGCACTAATGTTAATATCGTCAGGGTTAATCCCGTCAATTGGAGAAATCAATCCATCTAGTACATGATATACCCCATTATATTTTCCGATTTTTTCAAATCTAAATATACTTTTATAATCCTCAACTACACATATAACATTTTGATTGCGATAAGAATTAGTGCAAATATGGCAAATCTTTGTTGAAGTAATATGTCCACAAATATCACATTTTTGTAATGTGTTTCTTATTTTTTGAATTGATCTAGAAAAGTTTTCTGAGTCTTCTTGAGAAAAGTCTAATACTGCCAAAGCCAGTCTTTCAGCTGATTTTTCTCCAATGCTTGGTAATTTTTTAAAATAATCAATCAACTCTTCCAATTCTTTTGGATATATCATTTATATTAAACCATTTAAACCCGAACCATACATTCCCATTTTAGAATTTGTTTCATCGTCTATTTGTTTTAAAATATCTTTTAAAGCAATAGCTATCATATCTTCTAGGGCTTCTAAATCATCAAAATCAGTAATCTTTTCTTCATTAATTTTGATTTTTTTTATTTCTCTACTTCCCAACATCGTAATTGATACTAATTCGTTTTGAGTAGTGAATTCTTGGTTGTTTATCTCTTCTTGTTTTTTTTCAATATCTTTTTTCATTTTTTGAGCTTGCGCCATTAAATTTTGCATATTCATTTTCTTTTCTCCTATTTTATTTCTATTAATTTATCCCCAAAAATATTTTCTGCACTATCAACCACCTCAGTAATAATGTTGTTTTCTGGTTCTGTAATTAAACAGTATGTTTTATTTTTTTTGTTTTTAATATATTCGTTTTTTTCGTTTTTCCATCTGATTGAGTCTAAGCATATAATTCTTGTGGTTATATTATATTGTTTGTTTAAATTATTGCTTAACTCTTCTGACATAGTATTAAGCAATACGCTGTTCGAGTAAGACTCTGTTGAAAGAAGAATATTTGTTGGAGATACGACCTCTACTTTTGTCTCTTTTAACAAAGACCCCAGTTTATATTCGTTTTTGCCAAATAAATCTTCTATATATTTGTCCCAAACTTTAACAAACTCTTTTTTTAAACTAATATTAGCATCAACAAAAGAATTGTTTATTCTAATATTAACGATATTTTCATTATCTTTATTATCCTTAATTATTTCCCGGGAAATAATTTCGCTTTCTTTAATTTCTGGAATCATTGTTTTTTCTGAAACATTACTAGACTGATGATTAATATATTTTAATAAAGTAGCTTTTATTAATGTATATTTATTGTTTTTATAATAACAGCTTTCTAAATCAAGAATAAGCTCTTCTAACCACTTCGAGTCTTTAGTGGTGGTTTTCTCTAACACCAAATAATCTAGTAAGTAATCTAAAGCTTTAGTAATAAAAATCGAACTATCTACTCCTGCTGTTTTTATATTATCAATAATATGAAGCGTTTCCTTAATGTTTTTATTACTATAATAATTAAATAATGTCTCTATTTCTTTTGTTGTGACTATTCCATACGATTCTTTTAGCGTTTTAATAGTAATTTTCGATCCTAGTTTGGCTAATTGATCTAAAATACTTAATGCATCTCTTAACCCTCCGTCAGCTAATGCTGCTATCTCTTTAATCGCGTCAGACTCAATTTTAATTTTTTCTAGTTTTATAACTTTTTTTAATAAATCAACTATTATTTGATCAGAGATTCTCTGAAAATCGAATCTTTGACATCTAGAAAGAACGGTAATAGGCACTTTCTGAATTTCAGTAGTAGCTAAAATGAATATTACATGACCTGGCGGTTCTTCCAATGTTTTCAAAAAAGCATTCCACGCACTGGATGATAACATGTGCACTTCATCAATTATATAAATTTTGTATTTTGCAGAGGTTGGAAGAATTTTAACGTTCTCTCGAATTTCACGGATTTCATCTACACCATTATTAGAAGCTGCATCTATTTCTATAATATCTGCTGATTCATTATATGATAAACAAAAATTACATTTCCCACAAGGATTATTATTAGTTAAGCTCTCACAATTAACTGTTTTTGCAAAAATTTTAGCTGCACTGGTTTTTCCTGTTCCTCTCGGCCCGGTAAATATATATGCATGTGATAATTTTTGGTTAACAATCGAATTTAAAAGCAACTCTTTAATGTGATCTTGCCCTACCAACTCAGAAAAGTTGGTAGGTCTATATTGTCTATATAATACTTTATAACTCATAAAATTTGAGTTTAATAACTCTCCTACACCTCTCTTTCTAAAAAAAATAAATTAATATGTACCTATAAATAGTATACCATAACTTACACTTATTTTCGTCTTATTTTCCAAAAATCATCTATAATTAAAGTATACTTTTTGATATCATCTTCAAAACATTTATCGTTTAATTTATAAAAGTCTGTTTTGTTATGTTGTTTCTTTTCTGAAGGTCGATCTAATAAATAATAAACCGCTCTTAAGCGAGCCTCTTTAATAACTTTGTCACACATTTCACAAGGTTTAATAGTCACGTATAGCGAACAATTGTTTAATCTCCATGATTTCAATTTTTTGTTAGCTTTGTGAATGGCAATTATTTCTGCATGAGACGTGGTGTAATTGCTTTTATTTCTTCTATTATATGCTTTTGCAATAATTTTGTTTTCACACACCAAAACCGCAGCTATTGGCATTTCTTTGTTTTTAGCGGCTTTCAATGCAAGTCTATTTAATATTTTCAATATTTTCTTTTCCATATTCTCCTAAAAAAAAGCACACATGCATAGAGGTTAACGTGGCTGCTTTCTTCCGAATCTGACCAATTTATAACATATGCATTGTGCAATATAATATTAGCATATTATATCATTCTAAACAATGTTTCACGTGAAACATTGGAGATTCTGAATTGTTGTTTCAATTTGTTTTAATGCTCTTTTACTATGTTTCACGTGAAACATTGGAGATTCTGAATTGTTGTTTCAATTTGTTTTAATGTTCTTTACTATGTTTCACGTGAAACATTGGATTCCTGATTTAGTGTTTCAATTTGTTTTAATGTTCTTTACTATGTTTCACGTGAAACATTGGATTCCTGATTTAGTGTTTCAATTTGTTTTAATATTCTTTACTATGTTTCACGTGAAACGTCAGATTCTGGGTTAGCTTTTCAATTTGTTTTGCTGTTCTTTACTATGTTTCACGTGAAACATTAGATTCTGGTTTAGTGTTTCAATTTGTTTTGCTATTCTTTACTATGTTTCACGTGAAACATTAGATTCTTCTGGGTTAGTGTTGCAATTTATTTTAATATACTTTCTGTGTTTCACGTGAAACATTGGATTCTGGGTACATTTTACTATAATCGTTTATACTGCTGCTTCTTCGATTATAGTGTCCTCCTCTTCCCTTTCAATAATACTGATGGTAGAGACCTGTTGTTCTTCTTTTAAATTAATTAATCTCGTTCCTTGCGTTACTCTACTTAGTTGCGGAACTTGTGAAACCGGCATTCTTATAATTGTTCCAAAATCAGTAATAATTATAGCGTCTTTATCATCTTCGACTTTTTTAAACGCAACTAATTTTCCGTTTTTAGCAGTGACGTTTAAAGCTTTAACGCCTTTGCCTCCTCTTTTTGTTTTTCTATACTCAGAAACAAGTGTTTTTTTGCCATAGCCCTTCTCGGTAACCATTAAAATGTTTTCATCAGCAATAGTTGTTTCTACACCAATACACTTTGACTGATCTAAGTTAATACCTTTCACTCCGGATGCAGTTCTACCCATCACTCTTACTTCTGATTCGTCAAATACAACCATACGTCCTTCGCTAGACGCCATTAATACATTTGATTCTCCAGTGGTTTTTCTTACAGCAATTAATTCATCATCAGATTTTAATTTAATACATATTTTTCCGTTAACTCTTATACTATCAAACTCTTCGATTTTAGTTCTTTTTACAAGTCCTTTTTCTGTTGCGAACAATAAAGTTTTAACTTCGTTTTCAACTGAAAGCGGAATAATAGAATTAATATATTCTTCTCTATCTAATTGCAATAAATTGATTATAGGGAGCCCTTTAGCATTTCTACCATATTCTGGAATCTCATAACCTTTTAATCTATATACCTTTCCTCTGTTTGAAAAGAACATAATATAATCATGAGTTGATAAATTAATCAAATGTTCAACAAAATCTTCTTCGTTAGTTGACATTCCCTTTACACCTACTCCACCTCTGTTTTGAGTTTTATAAACTTCTGAGGTAGTTCTTTTAATATATCCTTTATTAGTTAGTGTCACAAGAATGTTTTCTTCTGGTATTAAAGATTCGTCTTCAATATATTCAATTGCAGTCATATCAATCTTTGTTCTACGCTCATCAGCATATTTATTCTTTATTTCTATTAATTCTGTTTTAATAATATTTAATATTTTTTCTTCACTAGCTAATATACCGTTTAGATTTTCTATTTCTTTCAGTAATTCATTTAACTCGTTTTCAATTTTATCTCTTTCTAAACCTGTTAAACGACGTAATTTCATTTCTAAAATTGCATCTGCCTGAATTCCTGAAAGAGAAAATCTGGTAATAAGTCCTGTTTTTGCCTCTGAATCTGTTTTTGATCCTCTTATTAATTTTATAACTTCATCTAAATGATCTAAAGCAATTTTTAATCCTTCTAAAATATGAACTCTATCTTCGGCTTTTTTTAACTCGAATTTTGTTCTTCTAATAATTATTTCTTTTTGATAATCTATATATTTTGAAATTATCTCTTTAATATTTAATGTTTTTGGTCTACCTTGATCAATCATTAAAAAGTTTATTCCAAAAGAGGTTTGTAATTGGGTGTGTTTATATAATTGATTTAAGATTACGTTTGCATTTGCATCTTTTTTTAACACTACTACGATTTTAACTGGGTTTTCTATACTCGTTAAATCTTGTAAATCAGCGATTCCATCTATTATTTTATCTCTAACTAATTCCCCTATTTTCTTTTGAAGTTCACTTTTATTAACTTTGTATGGTAGTTCGGTAATAATTATTTTAGATTTTCCATTGTTTTCTTCTATTTCTACTTTTGCTCTAATTGTTATGGATCCTCGTCCAGTTTCTAGAGCTTTCATAATTCCTGAATTTCCTAAAATTGTTGCTCCTGTTGGGAAATCAGGACCTTTAATGTGGGTTGCTAGTTCTGAAATTTCAATATCATTATTATCTATGTAAGCAACACAACCATTAATTACTTCTCCAAGATTATGAGGAGGTATATTTGTTGCCATTCCTACTGCAATTCCCATTGTTCCATTGATTAGGATATTTGGAAATCTACTAGGTAATATTACTGGTTCCATCTCGGTTCCATCAAAGTTTGGAACAAAATCAACTGTATCTTTATTTATATCGCGTAATAAATCAAGTGCTATCTTAGATAAACGAGCCTCAGTGTATCTCATCGCCGCTGCACCATCACCGTCTCGTGTTCCAAAATTCCCTTGTCCATCTACTAACGGATGGCGATAATTCCAGTCTTGAGCCATTCCAACCATAGCATCATATATTGATGAGTCTCCATGGGGATGATATTTACCCATTACATCTCCGACTGTTCTTGCACTTTTACGATATTGTTTATCAGGCGTTACTCCTCCTTCAAACATACCATATAAAATTCGTCTATGTACAGGCTTTAATCCATCTCTTAAATCTGGTAAAGCCCTTGAAACAATAACACTCATAGAATAGTCAATAAAAGAATCTTTCATCTCAGTTACAACGTTTTGTTGTTTTATCTTATCCATTTTTAGCCTCCTAATAATCTATATTTTGTGCATATGTAGCATTCGCTTCAATAAATTCACGTCTTGGCTCAACATTTTCGCCCATTAAAACTTCAAATATTTTATCTGCTTCAACTACATCATCCACAGTAATTTGTTTTAAAACTCTATTTTGAATATTCATTGTAGTATCTCTTAAGTCTTCAGCATTCATTTCACCTAAACCTTTAAATCGGTTTTGAATAAATTTAGTATTACTTGGTAAAGATTCAATATATTCATTTAATTCTTCATCACTTAATATATATTTTGTTGTTTTACCGTGTTTTATTGAATATAATGGTGGCTGAGCAGCATATACGTGCCCACCTTCGACAATAGGCTTGAAAAAGCGGTAAAACAGAGTTAATAACAATGTTCTTATATGTGAACCATCGACATCGGCATCGGTCATAATTATTATTTTATGGTAACGTAATTTTTCTAAATCAAATTCATCACCTATTCCAGTACCAAATGCGGTAATAATTGTTCTTATTTCTTCATTTGCTAAAGCTCTATCTAGTCTTGCTTTTTCTACATTTAAAATCTTACCACGTAATGGTAAAACCGCTTGACTTTCATTGTTTCTAGCAGTCTTAGCACTTCCACCAGCAGAATCTCCTTCGACTAGAAATATTTCTGATTCTTTTGGATCTTTGCTAATACAATCAGTTAATTTTCCCCATTGATTTGTTAATTCCAAACCACCTTTTCGACGTGTTAACTCTCTTGCTTTTTTTGCTGCTAATCTTGCTCTTGATGCAGTTAAACACTTTTCTAAAATCTTTTTAGCTGAATCGGGATTTTCCATTAAAAATCTATCAAAGCCTTCTGCAAAAATATCTCCCGATATTTTTCTTACCTCGGTGTTCCCAAGTCTTCCTTTAGTTTGTCCTTCAAATTGTGGATTTGGATGTTTACAAGAAACTATTAACACTAATCCTTCTCTTACATCATCACCAGTTAAAGATTCTTCGCCATCTTTAATATATTTATGTGATTTACCATAATTATTTATTATTCTAGTTAAAGCATTTCGAACTCCCTCTTCATGGGTCCCGCCATCATGAGTGTTTATATTGTTGACAAATGATAATAATAAATTATTATAAGAATCATTATATTGCATAGCAACTTCAATCGATATATTGTCAATAATTCCTTCTAAATGAATTATTTGTTCATGAATTGTGTTTTTGTTTTTATTTAAATATTGTATATAAGATTTTAAGCCTCCCTCATATAAAAATTCTTCTTTCTTTTTTTCAATCTCTCGATCATCACAAAGGATTATTCTTAATCCTTTATTTAAAAAAGCTAATTCTCTCACACGAGTTTTTAACACTTCATAATCAAATGTGGTTGTATCAGTAAAGATAGTTGGATCTGGTTTAAAAGTTACTGTAGTACCTGTTCTTTCTTTATCACATTTACCTACTTCTTTGAGTGAATTTACTGTTGTTCCACCATTTTCAAAACGAACATAAAATATTTTTTCGTTTTGATATATAGTTACTTCAACAAAAGAACTTAATGCATTAACAACTGATGCACCTACTCCATGTAATCCTCCGGAAACTTTATAACTGCCACCACCAAATTTACCACCAGCATGTAAAACTGTATATACAGTCTCAACGGTTGATAATCCTGTTTTAGAATTGATACCAGTTGGAATTCCTCTTCCATCATCTTTAATTGTTATTGAATTATCTTCATTAATTATAATTTCAATATCATCACAATATCCCGCCAGTGCCTCATCAATTGCATTGTCTACTATTTCCCACACCAAATGATGTAGTCCTCTAGAACTAGTTGTTCCAATATACATACCAGGTCGTTTTCGAACTGCTTCTAAACCTTCTAAAACCTGAATATCATCATCATTATAATGTTCTTCTTTTTTAATCATATTCTTTCACCTCTATTGTTTTTCCTTTGATTTTAAAAACTTTACTGTTTTTTAAAATTTTTTCATCGACCTTGTTTAAATCTGTAGTTGTAATAAATATTTGAATATTTTTTTTAAAAAATTTTATTATTCTACTAATTTTACTTGTATCTAATTCACTAAAAAGATCATCTAAAATTAAAATAGGCATCGTTTTAGTTTTTTTATAAAATATATTTACTTCGGCTAATTTAAAAGAAATAATTGCATTCTTTTGTTCTCCTTCAGATAAATAATTTTTTGCAAGCTCATCTTGATAATAAAATACAAAATCATCTAAATGTATTCCAATGGTGGTCTTTCCATAATTTAAATCTTTATTTAAATTTTTTTCATATTTTTTTAATAATTTTTCTTTTGTTAAACTATTATAATCAGAAATATATTTTAAATAAATTCCATCTTTTTTTGTAATTTTATTAAAATTAATATTTAATAATGTGTTTATATCATCAATGTATTCTTCTCGCAACCGATATATATACATACCAATATCTACTAATTTTTCTGTTATTATATTTAAATATTCTTTTGGTATCATATTATTAATTAACATTGATTTTAAATAAGTATTTCTTTGTTTTAAAACCTTGTTATAATAAGAAAGCATTTTTAAATATTCGTTGTTTAATTGAGATATTTCCATATTTATTAATTTTCTGCGAACACTTGGACTATCTTTTATTAATTTTAAATCCTCTTGATTAAACAAAATTACATTAATTTTAGAAATATAATCACTTATTCGTTTAACTTGATTATTATTTATAAATACTTTTTTTCCTGCTTTTTCAATTATAATTTTGTAATCAATTGTTGTTTTGGTTTTAATTTCTCCTCTTATTGCACAGGATTGATGATTTTTATTAATCAAAGATTCATCTTCATTTGTTCTAAAAGACTTGGTTAATGCTAAATAATAAATAGCTTCTATTATGTTAGTTTTTCCCATTCCATTATTTCCTATTATTATATTTTTGTTTTTTGAAAACTCAAAGTCTTCTAAAATATAATTTCGGAAATTCATTAGTCGTAAATTTAATATTTGCATTTATTACCCTCTTTTAAGCTAAAATAATAATAAAATAGGTATACTAGTACACCTATACCTATTTAAATTATAACATAAATTATCACCATATGAAAGGAAAAACACTTAGATTTTGTTTCTTTTTCTAATTGTTGATTCTAACAAAGATGCTTTCAAAATTTGATTCTTTATTATATTTTCTGATATCAACAATTCAAGTTTTTCTTTGTTTAAAAATTCTAATATTATTTTATTGTTTTTTACATGTAATTTATTAATATTATTTAAACTAATCCATGAACATTCTTTTAATCTTGGCGACGTTGTCGGAAAAAATATAACATTATTTTCTTCAGACACAATTATTGGAGCTTTATAAGTTATTCCAGTTAAATTAGCTGTGCCTTTTTGTCTTCCCTCAATCGAGCTTCCATAATAGCGACAACTTGCGTCCATTATTTTAGAAACTGTTTTTTCCAAAACATAACAATCCTTATCCTCATAGATAATTGATTTATTATTACTAAATGGTAAAATCGCAAGAGTTTTTTCATTAATTTCATAATCTTGCATCAATTCACCCCCTAACCAGTTCCCCTTATAACACTTCTGATTAGCAAAAAATGTTGAAAAATACCGAATTATTAACAAAAAAAATGAATTGCTTCATTTTTAATATGTTTTAATTGGTAAAATTAATTGAATTAATGATTCATCTTTTGTTGATTTTAAAACTATTGGAGCTGAATCTGTATTTAATAAAATTAATAGTTCTTCTTCCTCAAATGTTTTTAAGGCATCTAACATATATTTTGAACTAAAAGATATTGATAAGTTATTAGAATTATTTTTATTTATATCAACAGTCTCTTCAACTTTTCCTATTTCACTAGCATTTGATGTAATTAACATAGTTTTATCTTTTGTTTCCATTTTTATAATATTTTTATCTTTATTTTGAGTAAGTAATGCTGCTCTATCAATAGAATGATAAAAATCATTTAATAATGTTGTCGCAATAATTTCAAAGTTGTTTGGAATTAATTCTGTTGTATTTGGATAAGTACCGCTTAATAAGCTTGATTGAAATAAATAGTTTTCATACTTAAATAATATTTTATTATTAAATGGATGAATTTCTACGTTATTATCGAGAGTTAATAATTTATCTAATTCACTAATGTTTTTTCCGGGAATTACAAATTCAAAAGGATCATAAGTAGAATCAAGTACTAAGGTTTTTTTAGCAAGACGATAAGAGTCTGTTGCTGTACATTCTAATATATTAGCATTAATTTTTACATTCAATCCAGTTAGCAGTGGTCTTGATTCTTGTGTAGAAACAGCAAATAAGGTTTGATTAATTACTTTTTTAAAATCTTCACTAGCAATTATAATAGGATTCTTTACTTCTTCTAATTCTATTTTTGGATAATCATCAGTATTTAAACAATTTAAATTATAAATAGTTTTTTCTGTACTAATAATTATTTTCAATCCATCAACTACCTCAATATTAATATCAGTATTAGGCATTTTTCTAATTATATCTAGTAAATATTTACTTTGAATAATAATACATCCTGTTTGATTTATTTTTTTTATGTTCTTTTTGTCAATAAAAGTTTTTATTGTAATATCACTATCACTTGCTGTTATATATAATCCTTCCTTTTCCAAATCAAACTTAACCCCATTTAATATTGGAATTATATTCTTAGGTGAGATAGCACGCATTACATTAGTTAAACTTTCTAATAATATTCCTTTTTCAATTAATAATTTCATAATTACCTTCTTTCTTTATATATATATTATTATTATTACTGTTGATATTGTTAATAACTTAAAATTTTAGTTATTCTACTAATAATTATTAATGTTAATAAAACTCTATTTATTAACATTAATTTACAATTGTATTTTTAATCTCTTCAATTGTTGCTTTTAATTTTGCATTATCCTTTAATTCATTGTTAATTTTATCATAAGAATGAAGCACTGTCGAATGATCCCTATTTCCAAATTCAAGTCCTATTTTAGTTGTTGTCTCTTCTGTTGTCATCCTACAAATATATATAGCAATTTGTCTTGGATAACTTATATTATAAGTTCTTTTTTTACTTTTTAGATCATCAATCGTAATTTTATAATAATCAGCAACCGCTTTTTGAATTTTTGTAATATTGTTATTAATATATATTGATTTACCAATATAGTCTTTTAATGCTTCAATTGCAAAATCTAAATTTATTTCTTTTGGACTCATAATCGCTGCATATGCATATAACCTAGTAATTGCACCCTCTAAATGTCTAACGTCATTTTCACAATTAGTAGCAATATATTCAATTACTTCCTCTTTAACTAAGTTTGCAACCTCATGCCCAATCATTTTATCTTTAAGTATTTTACATCTAAGTTCAAAGTTAGGTGGATAAATATCAACTGTTAATCCCCACCGAAACCTAGTTCTTAGTCTATCCTCCAGAAGTTTTAAATCATCTGGTGATCGATCTGAAGAAATTATAATTTGTTTATTTGAGTCATAAAGAGTATTAAAAGTGTGAAAAAATTCATGTTGGGTCTTTTCAGCACCACCTAAAAATTGAATGTCATCAATTAATAATACATCAATATTTCGGTATTTTTCTTTAAAATGATCGACAATATCAAAATTATTATCTTGTTTTTTATTTATACCTATAAAGTCAGAAATAAATTCTTCACTTGTTACATATAACACCTTTTTTTTACTAGTTTCTGTAACATAGTTTCCAATCGCATGCATTAAGTGTGTTTTACCAAGGCCACTTTTACCATGTATAAATAATGGATTATATATTTTACCTGGTTGCTCAGCAACAGCAACAGCTGCCGTCTGAGCAAAACGGTTACTTTCACCAATTACAAAGTTTGCAAATGTATATTTTGGATTTAAATTAGAATTAATATGTTTATAAACAATATCTATATCTTGCTCAATTTCTTCCTCTTTTGTTTGATTTTCAACAACAAACTCAAAATCAAAGCTATTGCCAGTGATATTTGTAATAATTTCATCAATCAAATCATAGTAAGTGTCATTTAGAAACTTTTTATGAAACGTCATTGGCACTTGAATTATTAAATGACTAATATCCTGTTTAATCAATTTTGTATCTTTAAACCAAGTATCGAAAGAAACCGAGGAAATTTTAGTTTTTAAAACATCTAAAAAATTATTCCAAAAAACTTCATTATTATTCATTTAACCACCCCGCCTTGCGATTATTTTTCTAACTAACTTAATTGTAATGCTTTTTTGTTAAAAAAGAAAGCCCTCAACTTGAAAATAATGGTTGTTAACAAGTTATCCACATAGTTATCCACAAGTTAACCTATATAATATCGCATTAAAATCTAGTTTTCAACAATTTCCACAAAATACAATTAACAAAGTGTTTTTTTATTAACAATATTAACATTTTTTTAAAAAGAAAGGCTGATAATGTCAGAGGTTGACTTAATTCTAATGATATAATATAATGAAAACACTTAACAGATGTGGAGGTGCAAAAAAATGAAAAGAACATTTCAAAGAAATAACCGTAAAAAAAGTAAAAAACAAGGTTTTTTTGCTCGTAGCAAAACAAAAATATTAAAACTGCGTAGAAAAAGAGGACGTAAAGTTCTTTCAAAATAAACCACTTTATCCTGTGGTTTTTTAAAAATGGAGCCCAATATGAAGAAATCAAAAAGAATAAAAAGTAAACAAGAATTTGATAAATTTATAAAAACAACCAAATATATTAAAAATTCTTTTTATGTACTTCATTTTTCTAAGAAAAAAATGATAGTAAATCGTTTTGGAATAGCGGTTGGAACAAGCGTCGGGAACGCGGTTACTAGAAATTTATTAAAACGTCGAACTAAGGAAATTATAAAAGAATCACAAAATCTATTTAAAAAAGACTTAGATTATATTATAATAGTTAGGAAAAGATGCGTAGAATTGTCTTATCAAGAAATGAAAGAAAGTTTAATTAATTTAATTAAAAAGGTGAAATAAATGAATAAAAAAAATAAAACGAGAAAAGTATTAATTTTATTAGTCTTAATATTATTTGGATTAACAGGTTGTACCAAATATTTAAGTGATGAAAACAATAAAAGAATTACAAATGAAAAAACTGGTCAAAGTTTACCATCAAACATATTATGTCAACCAGAAAACAAAAATATTTTAAAAATATATGAAAAATATGAAGATAATTTAGAAATTAAGATTGAAGATTTACCGAAATGTGAAAAATTAAAAATATATGATTCTGAAAGTTATACTGGGTTATGGGCACAAATATTTATTATTCCTCTAGCTTGGTATATTATTAAGGTAGGTTTGTTTTTCAAAAACTATGGTTTAGCTGTTATGGCTGTTGGAATTTTAATTAGAATTATAATTATGCCTTTAACTATTAAAACTCTTAAACAATCAGAAAACATGAAAAAGGCAACCCCAGAAATTCAAAGATTAGAAGAGAAGTATAAAAACAAAACTGAGTCGGACGCTATGATGCAGAAGAGTCAAGAAATGATGCTAATTTATAAAAAATATAATGTCAGCCCTATAGGTAGCTGTCTTCAATCATTTCTTCAGCTTCCAATATTTCTTGCGTTTTTAGAAGCAATTAATCGGGTTCCGGCAATATTTGAATCATCATTATGGAAATTTCAATTAGGAACAACCCCATTTAAAGGTATAAGTGGAGGAAATTATTGGTATTTATTATTAGTTTTCTTGATTATATTAACTACTTATTTATCATTTAAATTTAACGCAACTTCTACTGGAGGCCCAGAACAAGAAAAGCAAATGAAATTTATGACTAATTTTATGTTAATTTTTATATCAATTGCATCATTTAGTTTACCATCAGCTATCGCACTTTATTGGGTTGTAACTAGTGGATTTAGTGTAGTGCAAAATATAATAATTAAAAAAAGTTTAAAGGAGTAGTTATGGAATTATTTATTTATAAAGGAAAAGATAAGCAAGTGATTTTGGATAAAGCATTATCAGACTTAAATTTAACCGAAGGAGAAACTATATTTAAATATGAGGATCAAAAATCAGGATTGTTTAAAAGTTTAAGTTATCAATTATCTTTAATAAAATTAACCGATATAGAAAAATATTTAAAAGATTTTTTAGGAAATTTATTAAATGATATGGGGATTAACACAACTTTTGAATCAAACATCCGTAATAAGCAAATAACAATTAAAATGTTTTCTGACAATAATGCTATATTAATTGGGAAAAACGGGCAAACATTATCAGCGCTAACTTTACTTGCTAAGCAAACCATTTTTAATCACTTAGGGATGTATCCATATATTAATTTAGATGTTGAAAATTATAAGGATAAACAAGTTGCCCATTTAGAAAGACTTGCAAAAAACATTGCTAGAGAAGTAAGAGAAACTAAAACACCGGTTGTGATGGAAAATATGAATTCTTATGAAAGAAGAATTGTTCATAATATTTTAAATAATTTTAAAGGAATTAAAACTGAAAGTGAAGGGGAAGAACCTAACAGACATATAATTGTCAAACCAAGGAATGAATAGTTCCTTTCTTTTATTCCGGGGAAATAATTTGTGTGCTATAATACAAAGCGAAAAGGAGAAGTTATGGACTCGACAATATGTGCTGTTTCAACAGCAATTGGCAGTGGTGCTATAAGTATCATTAGATGTAGTGGCAAAGACGCGATTAAAATAGTTAATAGTGTTTTTTCTGGTGTAAACTTAGAAAAAGTGCTTAGTCATACAATTCATTATGGTTTTATCAATTTTAAAAACGAAAAAATAGATGAGGTTTTAGTGTCTGTAATGAGATCTCCAAAAACATTTACTACTGAAGATATAGTTGAAATAAACAGTCACGGAGGAATAGCTACAACAAATAAAATATTAGAAATTTTATTAACTAGTGGCTGCAAACTTGCTGAAGCAGGAGAATTTACTAAGAGAGCTTTTTTAAATGGCCGAATTGACTTACTTGAAGCTGAAGCAGTAGGGGATCTTATTTTAAGTGAAACAGAAAATTCAAGAAAACTCGCAATTAATCAAATTACTGGTTCTCTTTCACATAAAATAAATAATATTCGCCAAAAATTAATTAGTTTACAAGCAAATATTGAAGTAAACATTGATTATCCGGAATATGATGATATTTTAGTATTAACTGCTGAAATTTTAAAACCAACATTAACAAGTATTACTGGTGAACTTCAAAGATTACTAGTTGATTCTAAAAATGGGAAGATAATTAAAAATGGTCTTGATGTTGCGATTATCGGACAACCTAATGTAGGTAAAAGCAGCATATTAAATGCATTACTTGAAGAAAATAAAGCAATAGTTACAAATATTCCAGGAACAACAAGAGATATTGTTGAAGGAAAAATATCTTTAAATGGAATTATTTTAAATATTATTGATACAGCAGGACTTCGGGTAACTAGTGACCAAGTTGAAAAAATTGGGGTCGAAAAAAGTAGGGAAATTTGTAATTTAGCAGATTTAATTATTTATGTTATCGATAATACTACTAAAAATATTTTTGAAGATCTTAAATATTTAAAGACCCTATCTCATAAACCCGCTATAGTATTTATTAATAAAGATGATAAAAATTCAAATATTAAGACTAGTGAATTAAAGGATTATCAATTTGTTTTTGGTAATACAATTAAAACTAGCGGATTAAATAATTTAAAAAATAAGATTGTTGAAATATTCAATTTAGAAGAATTAGAAACTAAAGATTTTTCATATTTATCATCTGCTCGTCAGATATCATTAGTATCAAAAGCAATATCTGTTATTGAAGAAGCACTGAAAGCTCTAGAAAATGGGGCATCAATAGATTTAATTAGTATTGATATAAAAAAATGTTATGAATTATTAGGGGAAATAGTCGGAGAAACTTATAAAGAAGACTTATTAGATGAATTGTTTTCTAAGTTTTGTTTAGGGAAGTAGGAAAAAAATGAAATACGATATAATAGTTGTAGGCGGTGGGCATGCAGGGTGTGAAGCTGCTCATGCCACAAGCAAGCTTGGTCATAAAACCGCTTTAATAACTGGAAATATTAATAATATTGCTGATATGCCTTGCAATCCTTCAATAGGAGGAACTGCTAAGGGAATTGTCGTCCGTGAAATAGATGCCTTAGGCGGTTTAATGGGCAAAATTGCTGATCAAAGTCATATTCAACTTAAAATGCTAAATAATTCTAAAGGACCTGCAGTGAGATCTTTAAGAGCTCAAGCAGACAAAATAACTTATCCAAAAATAATGCTAGAGACACTTCAAACACTTTCTAATTTAAATATTATTGAAGCTATGGTAAAAAAGATTTTAGTAAAAAAATCTAAAATAGAGGGTATTGAACTAGAAGATGGAACAAAATATTTTTGTAATGCTTTAATTCTTACTACCGGAACATATTTAAAAAGCAAAATTTTAATTGGTTGTGATATAAAAGAAGAAGGACCCCATGGTGAAAAATCATCATATTTTTTAAGTGAATCATTAAAAGAACAAGGTTTTGAACTACTAAGACTAAAAACTGGAACCCCTCAAAGAATTGATCGTAAAACAATAGATTTTGATAAAATTAAAGCTGAGGAGGGAGATAAAACTCATTGGAGTTTTAGTTTTGA
The DNA here is from genome assembly GCA_028709545.1 of Bacilli bacterium. Lineage (GTDB taxonomy): Bacteria > Bacillota_I > Bacilli_A > RF39 > UBA660 > DUUS01. The sequence goes on along the minus strand of JAQVWT010000003.1, from coordinate 19,243 downwards.
TACTATCCCAACATATGATGTACATAATCAAGAAAAATGTTATATAACTTATACTAACGATAAAACACATAAAATAATTAATGATAACTTAAAAAAATCAGCAATGTATAGCGGCAATATTAAAGGAACTGGGACAAGATATTGTCCGTCAATAGAAGATAAAATAGTGAGATTTGCTGATAAAGAACGTCATCAACTTTTTTTGGAACCAGAAAGCCTTTATTATGATGATATGTATTTACAAGGGTTTTCAACTAGTATGCCCATTGCCGTTCAAGAAGAAATGGTAAAAAGTTTACCAGGTTTAGAAAACGCGAAAATTTTACAGTATGCTTACGCTATAGAGTATGATGCTATAAATCCCCTCCAACTAAAGCCAAGTTTAGAAACCAAGCTAATTGAAAACCTATTTACGGCTGGACAAATAAATGGCACGAGCGGTTATGAAGAAGCGGCAAGCCAGGGGTTAATAGCAGGGATAAATGCCAGTAGAAAATTAACTAATCAAGAAGCATTTATATTAAAAAGAAATGAAGCATATATTGGTGTATTAATTGATGATTTAGTAACTAAAGGAACGCTTGAACCGTACCGTTTATTAACATCAAGGGCAGAATTTAGATTAATTTTAAGACACGATAATGCCGATTTGAGACTAAGGGAACATGGATATAAAATTGGTTTAATTGATCAAAAAAGATATGACAGACTTTTAGAAAAAAAAGCCAATATAAATAATTTAATTAGTAAATTAAAAACCAAAAAGCTTACTAAAAGCAATATTCCATCAGCAATATTAAAAAAGTTAAATATTGAAACATTAAATACAGGATATTCATTATATGAGTTTGCAAAAAGGCCAGAAATTAAATTAAATGATTATTTTAATGCTAATATAATAGATAATTGGCCAAATGAAATAGTAGAAGCCGTGGAGTTTCATATTAAATATGAAGGATATATAGCTAAAACATATAAAGAAGTAGAAAAAATGTTAAAACTTGAAGAAAAACAAATACCAGCAAATATAAACTATGATAATATTAAAAATATTGCCTCAGAAGCTAAAGAAAAACTTAAAAAAATAAAACCTTTAAATATAGCACAAGCATCTAGAATAAGTGGCGTAAATCCAGTTGATATTTCTTTACTGGTTATTTATTTAAAGAAGGAGTATGGTAAAAATGAATAAAGAAGAATTTATTAAAGAAATAGAAAAATTAAATATAAACTATAATGAAGAAAAGTTAGATAAGTTAGATATTTATTACAAATATTTAATGGAATATAATAGTCACACTAATTTAACTTCTATTACTGAAGAAAAAGAAGTATATTTAAAACACTTTTATGATTCTTTAACAATTACTAAAGTTGTAAACTTAAACATGATTACAAGTTTACTAGATATCGGAACAGGAGCTGGATTTCCAGGAATAGTTTTAAAAATATTTTATCCTCATTTAGAAATAGTCTTATTAGATTCTAATAATAAAAAGACAAAATTTCTTACTCAATTAATTGAATTAATAGAATTATCGGATGTTAAAGTTGTTAATGAACGTAGCGAAGAATATATTATCGGAAGAAGAGAATCTTTTGATTTAGTAACATCAAGAGCAGTAGCAAACCTTCAAACTTTATCCGAATTATCATTACCCTTTGTCAAATTAGGAGGTCTATTTATCCCCTTAAAAGGTGCGACAACTTCGGAATTAAAAGCTTCTGAATATGCAATAATAAAGCTAGGTGGAAAAATAGATAAAATAATAACTTTTCTCCTGCCAATAGAAAATAGCAAAAGAACTTTAATAAAAGTTAAAAAAATTATGATTACTAAAACTGAATATCCGCGAAGCTTTGACAAAATTCTTAAAAAGCCACTTGAAAATAACTGAAAAATAAAGTATTATAGTTATAGAATATAAAAAGGGGCATAAAAATGGGTGTCATAGATACAATTCAAATGATTAATGTTGATAATATTATTCCTAATCGTTTTCAACCACGATTAACTTTTGATGAGCAAGGAATTAATGAGCTTGCCTCATCAATTAAAGAACATGGAATTATTCAGCCACTGGTTTTAAGAAAACTCGGTGATAAATATGAGATTATAGCTGGTGAAAGAAGATATAAAGCTGCTTCTTTAGCTGGTCTTACTGAAGTTCCGGCAATAATTTCTAATTTAGATGATAATAAAAGTGCCGAAGTTGCATTAGTTGAAAACGTTCAAAGAAAAAACTTAACTTCTATAGAAGAGGCAAAATCCTATAAAAAAATCTTGGATAAAGGTTATTTAACTCAAGAAGGATTAGCGACAAAAATGGGCATAAGCCAGTCAGCTATTGCAAATAAATTAAGACTCTTAAATTTATCAACCGGAGTTCAAGAAGCACTTCTTAATGAAAGAATTAGTGAAAGACATGCCAGAAGCTTACTGCAAATTACAGATTTAGTAAAACAAGAAGCAATGTTAAAAAGAGTTATGTCTGAAAGAATGACAGTTCGCCAGTTAGATGCAGCGATTAAAGAACTTTCTTTACAAAATCAAAAAAATAATAATACTAACACTGAAGTTATAAACCCTTTTAATAATGATATTATTGAAAACAAACAATTATCTGAAACTTTAGAACCAAAATTTGACTTCCAAGACATAGATCAAGATAATGATTCTAATCAAACACTTGAGACTTTAGATTTAACTATTTCAGAAGATTTAAAGCTTGAAGACAATGAAGCTACACCTAAAGAAACAAACAAAATTCTAAATATTTTTGATAAACCAGAATATCCATCACTTGAAGATCAAGAGGTTAATTTATCTTTTGAACATAGTAGTGAAAATCTTTTTGATATAAATAAAAATGATAAAAAAGATGAAGATGAAGGAAATGAATCTTTAGAAATTGTCCCAGAGATTACACAGGCAACTCAAGAAGAACCAAAACAAAGAATTATTACAAATGATTTAAATTCAATTACTAATGCTTTAAAGGAGTTAGAAACAGAAATAAAAAAAGCTGGCTTTAAGGTTAGTACTGAGGAATTTAATTTCGAAGATTTATATCAAGTAATTATTAAAATAGATAAACAAGCTGAATAGCTTGTTTTAATCTTCATAAAATTCTGGTTCAGACCCTTTTCTAAAATAAAACAATGTACTTTTGCTACTGCTTGGATCATAGACCCCAGTTATTGAATGAAGTGGCATTGCTACTATATTTTCCGGCATTTCATACCAAGAACTGGTAACATCTTTTAGGCACGTAGAAGTTGTGTCATACCAAATATTTTTAATTTTACCTGAATAAGAAGAATCAATACTTTCATTTAAGTCATTGCCACTCCATACCATCATTAATATATCAGGATTATATCCAACAATCCAGTAATCATAATCGGTAGTGCCACTTTTTAAAGCAAACTTTCGATCAACTTTTCTTCCTAGAGATAAAACAGTGGGAGTTGCATAATCAATAAAATGCGAATTATAGGTATTTGTCATCATCTCATTAACAATAAAAGTATAATCTTTGTTTAAAACTTCTTCAGGATTGTCTTTATGCTCATAAATAACTTTGCCACTTGCATCCTCAACTTTTCTAATAAAAAAAAGGTCATTATAAATACCGTTGTTTGCTAAAGTGTTATAAGCACCGGCAAAATCAAGCATATTAAATTCATTTGCCCCTAGAGCAAGTGAGGGATTAGCATCTGTTTTCCCTTTTAAACCAGCAAGCTTTAATGTATCAACTAACACATTTTCTCCTAAAAAAAGATGGGTTTTAACTGCGTATACATTATCAGAATAAGAAAGAGCTGCTGCCATTGTAATATTTTTATTACCATATATATTAGCGTAATTAGTAGGCGAATACTCTTTGTTATCAGCAAAAACAAAGCTTGTAAGCTCGCTTCTAAATGTTGATGCAGAAGTCATATTATTTTCTAAAGCACCATAATATAGAAAAGGTTTAATTATCGAACCAACTTGTCTTTTTGCTTGGGTAACTCTATTATACTGGCTTTTTGAATAATCAACGCCACCGGCAAGAGCTAAAATGCCGCCAGTTTTAGGTTCAATAATAATACTAGCAACTTCAGCTTTCTCACTAGTAATATTAGTGATAATAGATTTTTCCATTTCTATTTGCGTTTTCATATCTAAGTTTGTGTATATTTTAAGACCACCTGATTTTATTAATGACTTAGGAATCATCGTTAAACTATTTAGCTCGCTTAACACAGCGTCTTGATAATACATCAAAGTCTGCAGATTATTTATATCTTTTTTTCCATGAATAACAATTTCGTTTTTAAATAAATCATTATAAGTCTCACTACTAATAAAGCCGTTATTAACCATACTTTGAGCTACAGTCTTAGCTCTTTTTATAGAAAGTTCATAATTACTTACTGGATTATAATTTTCTGGGCTTCTAGGAATCCCAACTAAAATAATAGCTTCTTCTAAAGTCAAATCACTACTTTTTTTATTAAAATAATATTGACTAGCGTTTTCAATGCCAAAATTGCCTTTTCCAAAATTAATAGTATTTAAATATCCCTCTAATATTTCCTCTTTACCATAATGAACTTCTAGATTCATTGTTAAAAACGCTTCCTCAATTTTTCTTTCCCACGTTTGATCAAAATCTAGATACATATTTTTAACATATTGCATAGAAATTGTTGATGCACCAGCGGTTATTCTTTGTTCTTTAAAATTAGTTAGCAAGGTTTTAATAATTCTTAAATAATCAAATCCATGATGCTTATAAAAGTTTTTATCTTCAATACTAATCATCGCATTTTTAACATCATCTGATATTTCATCTAAGTTTGCCCATTCTTTGTTTCCATTTCCTTGAAAAACAAGTTGATTATCTTTATCATAAATATTTATTGCATTCGCTGTATTTAGTGTTATTTCTGGGGATAAATACGCATACAAATATAACCCAACCATTATGACTATAGAACTAACAAATAAAAAAACACTGATTTTATATATATAATTTAATATTTTCATATAACACCAATATTATTATGGATAAAACCCATAAGTTTATGCTAAGATACTGCTAGTGGTGTTTATGAATAAAATAAAATTTTATAAGAATAATATTAGACAGGAAATCCCTACTGGAAACAGATTAATTTTTTTAGAAAAAGAATTAACATTAATTAAAGAAAATGATGAAACAAAATTAATTTTTGATATTAGTAGAAATAAATGTATATATTATTTGAAAAAAGAAGATTTAACAGTAAATATCCCAGTAGTTAAAATGAACTATTTTAATGAAAAAGATGCCCATGTTTTTAGCTATATACTAGTGAGTGATCCAGAGGTGGAAAACTTAATAAAAATTGCTAAAAAAGAGACATAATTTTATTGTTGACAATATACTATATTATGATAAAATTATACTGTTTAAAAAAACAAAAAACAGAAATGAGAGGAATTTATGAAAGTAAAATTAACAGATGAAGAAATAGAGACAATGTCATATGACGATGTTGCCTATTTAATATTAAAAGAATATGGAAAGAAAATGAAAACATTAGACCTTTTTAAAAAGGTTGTTAAAGTTATGAAATTAGATGAAGAAGAAATTACAAGAGGAATTGGTGATTTTTTTGAACTGTTATTAACTGATAAAAGATTTATTATGCTCGAAAATGGGTTTTGGGATCTAAAAACAAATCATTTAACTAACATTATCATAGATGAAGATGATGACGATGAGGAATTTGACTTTAGAATCGATGATGAAGAAGAAGACGACTCAGAAATAAATTATGATGAAGATGCTGATAATGATGATGACGATGATGACCTAGAAAATTTAGTGATTATAGATGATTCTGATACAGACGAAAAATCTTAGATAGGCTCTTTTAAAAAATAAGAAAGAGAGATAAAAATGATTGAAAGATTAGAAATTACAAAGAAAAAATATAATGAAATAAATAATGAATTAATAAATCCTGAAATAATAAGCGATTATCAAAAACATCAAAAATTAAACAAAGAGAAAGCAGCATTAGAAGAAATTGTATTAAAATATGATGAATATTTAGAGATTTTAAATGAAATTAACGGTTTAAAAGAATTGATTTCTGATACCGAGCTTGGCGATATAGCTAAAAAAGAATTAGAAGATTATCAAATAAAGCTTGATAATATAGTTCAAGAATTAGAGATTATGCTTATTCCTAAAGATGAAAATGACGGTAAAAACATTATTATGGAAATAAGAGGGGCAGCAGGTGGAGACGAGGCAAATATTTTTGCTGGAGATTTATTTAGAATGTATTCTAAGTACGCTGAAAAAAACAATTGGAAAATTGAAGTAAGTCATGAACTTGAAGGAACATCAGGAGGCTTTACAAATATTGAATTTTCAATAACTGGTAATAATGTTTATTCAAAATTAAAGTTTGAAAGTGGGGCACACCGAGTTCAAAGAGTTCCTGCTACAGAAACCCAAGGTAGAGTCCATACATCAACCGCTACAGTGATTGTTTTCCCTGAAATTAAAGATATAGAAGTAAATTTAAAGAAAGAAGACATTAGAATTGATGTTTATCGTAGTAGTGGAAAAGGTGGTCAAGGGGTAAATACAACAGATTCTGCGGTAAGACTTACTCATATTCCAACTGGAATCGTTGTTACTTGTCAAAATGAACGCAGTCAAATAAAAAACAAAGCTAGAGCTATGGTTGTTTTACAGTCAAAGCTTTATGATTTTGAATTACAAGCCCAAGAAAAAGCAAATGCACGGAGCCGAAGAACAAAGATTGGAACTGGAGACCGCTCAGAAAAAATCCGAACTTATAACTATGCTCAAAATAGGGTTACCGATCACCGAATAAATTTAAGTATTATGGAACTTGACAGAGTAATGGATGGAAATCTTGACCCAATAATCGAGGCTTTAATAATCGAAGATCAAAAAATGAAAATGGCTGGTATTTAAATGGAAAAACCGAAAAATATCACTGAAAATGATTGGAAAGCTTTACAAAGAAAATATCAAAATTTAGAGCCTATTATTAAAAAAATAAATAGTGGGTATCCTGTTCAATATTTAATTGGCGATGTAGATTTCTTTGGTAATCAAATTTTAGTGAATGAAAATGTTTTAATTCCAAGATTCGAAACCGAAACATTAGTTGATAAAACCTTAAATTATATTCAAAAATTAAAACTAAACAATGCATCTTTATTAGAAATAGGAACTGGTTCTGGTTGCATCAGCATCGCTATTCAAAAAGCAATTAAAAAAATTGATATTACGGCAACAGATATAAGTAGTAAAGCTCTTACTTTAGCTAAGAAGAATGCTAAAGTAAATAAAGTAAAGATAAATTTTATTAACAAGGACTTATTTAAATTAAGATTAATAAATAAGTATGATATTTTAATTAGCAACCCTCCATATTTAATAAAAGGAGAAAAAATAGATTCTAAAACTAAATATGAACCAAATATAGCTTTATATGCTGATAAAACAGGACTTAACTTTTATTTAAAGATATTTGAACTTGCAACACAAGTATTAAATAAAAAATTTCTTATTGCTCTTGAAATAGATGAAGATAGAGGATTAGAATTAAAAAAGATTGCCACACAATTTTTTCCAAATAGTAATATTAAGTTAGAAAAAGATTTAAGCAATAAAATTCGCTACTTATTTATTTATACTGAATAAGTTTAATAAACATTTCCCATTATGAATTTGAAGGGAAGTGTTTTTTATAAAAAAAATATTATTAATTATATTAGTTATGATATTACCAGCAATTTATACAAAAGCAAGTAATGAAGACGTTATTATAATACCTAATAATTCACTTAGATTTAGAGTTATTGCTAGTACTAATACACTCGAAGATTATAAAATTAAAGAAAAAGTAAAAAAAGCTTTAGAACAAGAATTAACTGAGCTTTTAAAATATGCTGAAACATTATCTGAAACAAAAGAATTAATTTCCGAAAATTATAATTATTTAGATAGTGTTGTAAAAAAAGCTTTGGAGAGCTATGATGTTGATTATAATATTAACTTTGGAATCAACTATTTCCCAAAAAAGATATATAAAGGAATTGTTTATGAGGCTGGTGATTATGATTCCTTAGTAATTACTATAGGCAAAGGTTTAGGAGAAAACTGGTGGTGTGTTTTATTTCCGCCTCTTTGTTTATTAGAGGATAATGAAAATACTAGTGATGTTGAATATCAGTTTTTTATATCAAGAATAATAGCTAAATTTAAATAATATACTTAATCAGGAGGATTTATGTGTTAAGTATATTTTTTATTGGTTTAGGACTAAGTATGGATGCTTTTTCAATTGCTATTGGTCTAGGAACTATGAAGATCATTAAAACAAAAAAAATTTTAATATCTTTACTATTTGGTTTTATGCATTTTTTACTTACTATTTTAGCGTTATTTATAAGTGATTCACTTTCATTTATGTTTGAAATAAACTTTAACATATTTTTAATTATTATTTTTATCTACTCTGGATTTGTGATGATATTTAATAAAGGAAAATATGAAAGTAAAATTGATTATAATAATTTTAGTGTATTTTTACTAGCATTTAGTGTGAGTGTTGATAGCTTTCCTATTGGTCTTAGCTTAAAAGCTTATGATTTACCAGTTATAAGCTCAGCACTTGTCTTTTTCGCTTGTAGTTTTTCAGCAACTTATTTAGGTTTATTCTTAGGTGAATGTGGAGCAAAACATTTAAAAGAAAAGGCGCCTATTTTAGGAGGACTAATATTTTTTCTTTTAGCATTTGTCAACATACTCAAATATTTCTAGTAAATATTTGACAATTTACTAAATAAAATATATATTAAACTTACAAATCCAAACAAAGGAGTTATAATACATGAAAAAATTAATAATAGAAGGTAAGCATAAGTTAACAGGAACAATTAAAATTGGTGGCGCAAAAAACAGTGTAGTTGCACTTCTTCCAGCAGCGATGCTAACAAATGGCAAAAGTGTAATTTACAATGTCCCAGATATCAGTGATGTTCATATGCTTCTTGAAATGATGAAAATACTTGGATCTGATGTTACTTTTGAAAATGAAACAGTAACAATTGATAATAAAAATAGTGTTAATAAAGAAATACCTGAGGAGTACGCGACTAAGTTAAGAGCTTCTTACTATTTTATGGGGGTATTACTAGCTAAATATAATCACTCAGAAATCTCTTATCCAGGAGGGTGCTCGATTGGTTCAAGACCAATCGATTTACATGTAACTGGTTTTGAAAAATTAGGAGCAAAAATAAAAATAAATAATAATAAATACACAATTACTTCTAAAAAATTAACGGGAAGTGACATATTTTTAGATTTTGCAAGTGTAGGAGCTACTTTAAATATTATGTTTGCTGCAGTTAAAGCTGAAGGAACTACAAATATTTACAATGCTGCTAAAGAACCAGAAATAGTAAATGTTGCCTCATTTTTAAATAGTATGGGGGCTAAAATATATGGAGTGGGAACAAGTGAAATAATTATTGAAGGCGTTAAAGAACTAGGAGATGGGATAGTTGAAGTAATACCAGACCGGATTGAAGCTGGAACTTATTTAATTATCGGTGCACTTCTTGGTAAAAACCTAGTTATTGAGGGAATAATCAAAGAACATCTTGGCTCAGTTATTACTAAATTAAAAGAAATAGGTTGTAATCTTAAAATAGAGGGAACAACCGTTACTTTAAATAAAGTTGATAAACTAAAACCTGTAAATGTCAAAACATTGGTATACCCTGGTTTTCCCACAGATTTAGGGCAACCAATGAGTACTCTTTTAACTCAATGTGAAGGAGAATCTTTATTTGAAGAAACTATTTATGAAAATAGAATGAGACACATTAAACATTTAAATGCGATGGGCGCAAATATTAAACTATTTGATCAAAGTGCTTTAATAAATGGTAAAACAGAATTAATAGGCAGAACTGTAGTAGCAACAGATTTAAGAGCTGGAGCGGCAATGTTAGTAGCTGGCATGCTTGCTGAAGGGATAACTACTATTACAAATATAGAACATATTTTAAGAGGATATGAAAAAATAGTTGAAAAGCTTTCATCAGTTGGAGGAAAAATAAGGCTTATAGACACTTGATTTTTATCAGAAACTAGAATATAATAAATCAGTACGAATTTCTATAGCTATTAATAGCTATGGCGGGAGGAGAATTAAAATTGAAAAAAGGAATCCATCCAGTAATGAAAAACTGCACAATTACATGTGCATGTGGAGCAACGTTTGAAACATTATCTAATGTAGATGTGCATAAAATTGAAGTATGCAATGAATGTCATCCGTTTTATAATAAAAAATCAAGCGGTCACAAAAAAACTGGGGCAGTAGAAAAGTTTAATCGTAAATACAATATCGAAGAAACTGCATAATAACAATACTAGAATTTCTAGTTTTTTTATTGTAAAATATTTAATAAAATGATACACTGAACTTGGTGATAAAGTGAAAATAGCAATAGGAATAGACCATAATGGGTCAAATATAAAAGCAAAGATAATAACCCATTTAGAAAAAGAAGGAAATATAGTTATTGATAACTGCCCTGCAAACAATCCACTTGATGACTATCCAGATTTTGCTTTTAATGTTGGTAAGCTAGTAGCAAATAAAGAAGCTGATTTAGGTATTTTAATGTGTGGCACGGGAATAGGGATGTCTATAGCAGCAAATAAAGTAAAAAATATAAGGTGTGCTCATGTTTCAAATGAAAATGAGGCATCTCTTGCAAAAAAACATAACAATGCAAATGTTTTAGCAATCAGTACTAAAAATGAAACATCCGAAATATTAAAAATAATTGATATATTTATTAATACAAACTTTAGTGAAGAAGAAAGACATATTAGAAGAAATAATAAAATTGCTAAATATGAAGAGCAACAATGTATAAAGCATTAATATATGCAATCTCTGTTTTAATTTCAGTTTATGCATTATCTGGAATTAATTTTAACAATTTCTTTAAAAAAAATCATGAGCTTGAAGCTAAAACATTAATAATTATATTATCCTTCGCTCTTGGTTATTTACTTGCAAGTTTTGTAATAAATTTTCTAGAATATAGTAGAATATTATAGGAGTGATATTATAAAAAAACTCATATTAATAATAATATTTTTAATACCAATTAGCATAAGTAGTTTTGTATTTAAAAGCAAAGCTACTTTTTTTAAAGATGAAAAAAAACAAGAAGAAATAATAATTGAATTAAGTGATAAAAACATCTCCATAAATTTAGAGGATTATGTAATTGGAGTAGTTGCCGGAGAAATGCCTGCCTTATTTAATGAAGAGGCATTAAAGGCTCAAGCAATTGCGGCTAGAAGCTATGTATTAAGTAGAGACCCATTAGGTGGATCCTTTAAAATAACATCAACAATAAATGATCAAATATATTTATCTAAAGATGAAATGATAGAAAAGTGGCAAGATGAGTACCCAAAATATTATGAAAAAATCAAAAAACTAGTAAACGAAACTAAAGGTCTAGTTGTAAAAAAGAAAGGAAAAGTGCTTAAAACCTTTTATTTTTCGATGAGCAATGGTTATACCGAAAACTCTCTAACGGTTTTTGGTGATGATACTATTAAAAGTGTTGAATCGGTTTTTGAAACCGAAGACTTGAATAATTTTAAAGTAATAACAGAATTTAGTACTGAGGAAATAATAAGTAAATTAAAAATTGAGTCAAAAGTATTAAATATTTCAAATATAAATATAAATGAAACAAATCATGTGGATAACTTGAAAGTTAATAACATTATTTTCTCAGGGATAGAGTTTCGCAAACTTTTAAATTTACGTTCGACAGATTTCACAATAGAAGAAGGTTTAGGCGGTTATAAAATTATAACTAGAGGTTATGGTCATGGAGTCGGAATGAGTCAGTATGGGGCAAATGAAATGGCTAAAAAAGGATATAATTATGAAGAAATACTCAAACATTATTATGGGGATATAAAAATAGAACATTTATAGTATAAATTTATAAAAACTACTCAAACTTTTATTAGGAAGGTGTTTAAATGAAACCAAAATATAAATTAAAAAGTTGGGTAGTATTATGTGTTTATATGATATCAATTGGCGCTATTGTAGCAAGTCTTTTTTTAGTAGGAAAAACATTAAAAAGTACTGGATTATCATATGATAATTTATCTTATGTATTTAGAGGGATAATAAAAAATAATGAAGTTCCAGTTGTTAATTATCAAAATGAAGGTATTATTAAACCATATCTTAATGAAAATGTTGCTATCGCTATCGGTTTTTATGATAAAAATGATGATGCAAAGGTACAAGAAAAATCATTAATATTATATAAACAAACATATATGCCAAATACCGGAATTTTGTACACAAATGATCAATCTTTTGAAATTATAAATGTTCTAGATGGTACTGTTGAAGAAATAATTGCTGATGATATAATGGGAAATATTGTTACAATCAAGCATTCTAACAATTTAACTACTGTATATCAAAGTTTAAATGAAGTAAATGTAATTGTTGGAGATATTGTTAAACAAGCTGATGTAATTGGTACAAGTGGAGTTAATAAAATTAAAACAGATAGTGAAAATATGCTTTTATTTGAAGTACTCTATAATGGTGTTAATATAAATCCTGAAAATTTTTATCAAATGAATATCAAAGATCTATCTTAAAAAGTACCCCTAATATATATACTTAATTAGGGGTGTTTATTTATCGAAAATAGAATCATAAATGAAGCAAGTTATATTTTAGAACATAAAGCAACTTTAAGAATGGCAGCAACAGAGTTTAATCTAGGTAAAAGTACAATTCATAAAGATATGAGTGAAAAATTAAAAGAAATTGATATAGATCTTTTTCTTGAAGTTCAAAAGCTGATGAAAGAACATATTAAAGAAAGACATATCAAAGGCGGGGAGAAAACTAAAAGCAAATATGCTGCTCTAAGGAAGTGATAATATTTATATTATAAAAATTACAGATTATTATATTTACATTTATAATAAAAGATCCAGAAATTTAATTAAACAAGAAATTAATCCTAATATTATTAAAGAAAATAAAGTATTTAATATAAATAGATTAATAAATATTATGAATAAGATATTTAAAGAATTAATAATTAATAATAAATTATTTAAAACAAAAATAACATTTCTTTTAAGTAAAACTTTAAGCCCAGCTGAATTATTTTGTTTCGAATATGTTTTTAATAGTGTTTTAAATATAAATTATCAGATTAAAAATGACGAAGAATTATTAAAAGAAGAAAACGAAATAATTTTATGGGAAGAGATGTTATATTTAAAATCAGATGTTTTCTTTATTAATAATATAGATGCTTTGAAATTAAATCTACTTGAAGAAAAATATATATTAATTGGTAACAGTAGTAATTGGCTCGGTTACAAAGAAAAACTTGAAAAAGAATTGAATCCTAAAATATATACATATGAAAACAGTCATACTATACTTTTTGAAAGAGTATAGTTTTTCATTTGTTTTTATGATGTCTTTGTAATATAATTAAGATAGATAGGACGTGTAAAAATGAAAGTAATTGATGGATGTAATGCTGCTGCAAATATGGCGTATAACTTAAGTGAGATGAGTTTTATTTATCCTATTACTCCGTCTAGTCCCATGGCTAGTCAAATAGATTTACTAAGTAATTTAGGCAAAAAAAATATCTTTGATGATACAGTAAAAAGTATTGAAATGCAAAGTGAGGCAGGTGCAGCAGGTGCTATGCATGGAGCTCTTGTGTCTGGAGCTCTTGCAACGACATTTACTTCAAGTCAAGGATTACTTTTAATGTTACCAAATATGTATAAAATAGCTGGAGAAATGCTTCCTTGTGTTATCCATGTAGCAGCAAGAAGCATTGCTACTCATGCCTTAAGTATTTTTGGTGATCACCAAGATATTTACGCAGCGAGACCTACTGGCTTTTCGATTCTTGCATCAACTAATGTACAAGATGCTCATAATTTAGCTTTAATCACCCATCTATCAGCAATTGAAAGTAGCATGCCTTTTTTACACTTTTTTGATGGTTTTAGGACAAGTCATGAAATTAATGTAATAAATGAAATATCTAAAGATAATGTAAAAAAACTTGTTAACTATGAAAAGATAAAAAAGTTTAGAGATCGCGCGCTTAATTCGGGAAAAAGTATAACAAAGGGAACAGCACAAAACGAAGATATTTATTTCCAATTAGCTGAAAGTAAAAATACAATTTATAATAATTTACCAAATATAGTAGAAACTCAAATGAATAAATTGAATAATTTAATTGGAACAAATTATGCTCCCTTTAATTATCATGGTAGTAAAAACGCTAAATATATAATTGTCGCGATGGGATCAGTTTGTGATACAGTAAAAGAAGTTGTAAATAATTTAAATAAAGAAAGCTCTGACTATGGTTTGGTAGAAGTCCATTTATATCGCCCATTTAGCAAAAGCCATTTTGAAAAAGCAATTCCCGAATCAGCTGAAAAAATAGCGGTTTTAGATCGTACAAAAGAAAATGGAAGTACTGGAGAACCCCTTTATTTAGATGTTTTAGCAACCCTAGGAAATAAGAAATATGATATTTATGGAGGACGATATGGCTTATCTAGTAAAAATACAACTCCATCTGATATAAATGATGTATTTATGATGTTGAAAAACAACCCTAAAAACAATTTTACGATTAGTATTATTGATGATATTACCCATACTAATTTACCAAAATATGAATATGATTCAAAATCTGAGCTAACAGAATTCAAAATCTATGGATTTGGTTCAGATGGCATGGTAAGTGCTAGTAAAGATATATTGAAGATTTTAGGTAAAAACAAATATGTTCAAGGATATTTTGAATATGACTCTAAAAAAAGTGGAGGAGTAACTATTTCTCATCTTCGAACATCAAAAGCTCTAATTAAGGCTCCTTATTATGTAGAAAATCCAGAGTTGATTGTTGTAACTAAAGACGAATATTTTCATATGTTTGAGATGATAACTAATATAAAAGTAGAAGGAACATTATTAATAAATACTAATAAAAGTGAGGAAGAATTAAACAAATTTTTACCTACATCAGTAAAAGAAATTTTAATGAATAGAAACATTACCGTTTATACAGTTGATGCGGAAACAATAGCGCAAGAAAATAATATAAGAGGAAAAATCAGCTTAATACTTGAGGCTAATATCTTATATATATTAAATTATGAAAATTATGATGAAATTTTATGTGAAAATATTAATACAAGATTTGCGGAAAAAGGTCAAGAGATTGTTGATGCCAATATTAACTGTGTGAAAAATAGTGAGTTAAGCTTGCGTAAAGTAAAAATAAATAGCAATAACTCAGTTGATTTAACCATTAACGAATCGATTTTCGCTAAAATAAATGCTCGTCAAGGAAATTGTTTAAAAGTAAGCGAGCTTCTTGATTTCCAAGACGGAACTTTTCCTGGTGGAACCACAAAAGACGAAAAAAGAAAGATCAGCAAAATTATTCCAAAATGGGATCCAAAAGATTGTATTGAATGTGGAATATGTTCTTTTGTCTGTCCTCATGCTGTCGTAAGACCATTTATATTAGATAAAGATAGTAAATATAAATCAGAATCTAAACCATCTTTTGAAAAAGAAAAAAACTTCATTATTTCGATAAGCGAGGCAGATTGTACTGGTTGTGGGCTTTGTATTAAAGAATGTCCTAAAAACTGTTTTACAACGGGAGAATTTGATCAGAACAAACAAGATATTGCTGATGATTTATTTAAAAACCACCAAAATCCCGAAACAAACGTAAATACTATTCGTGGGTCGCAATTTAAAAAGCCATTATTTGAATTTTCTGGTGCATGTGCTGGTTGTGGAGAAACTCCATATTTAAAATTATTAACGCAATTAGTCGGTGAAAAGTTAGTAATTGCTAATGCAACAGGCTGTTCAAGCATTTATGGAGCATCATGTCCATCTACTCCATATAAAGTTTCGTGGGCAAATAGTTTATTTGAAGATAATGCAGAATTTGGATTGGGAATTTTAGAATCATATAATAAATTTCAAGATAGAATAGGCAAAATATTAAAAAACGATTCTTCTTCTCACGAATTTTATAATAAGTGGTTAAAAGATAAAAACGACTTTTATAAAGCATCACTTTTAAAAGAAGAAGGAGCAAAATACCTACCTTCAGATTTAATTTCATATTTAACTCCAAAAAGCGTCTGGACAATAGGCGGAGATGGCTGGGCATATGATATTGGATTTGGGGGAATAGACCACGTTCTTTCAAGTGGAGAAAATGTTAAAATCCTGGTTTTAGATACAGAAGTTTATTCAAATACAGGCGGGCAAGCAAGTAAATCAAGCCAAAAAGGAGCAGTTGCTGAATTTGCTAACATGGGAAAGAAAACAATTAAAAAAGACTTATTTAAAATTGCAATGAGTTATCCCAATGTATATGTTGCTCAAATAAGTTTAGGAGCAAATATGATGCAAACCATAAAAGCTTTAACTGAGGCAGAAAATCATAATGGACCGTCAATTGTAATTGCTTATTCTCCGTGTGTAGAGCACGGTATAAAAGGTGGACTTGTAAACGCTATAAATCAACAAAAACTTGCGGTTGAAAGTGGCTATCTTTTATTGATGAGATATTTTAACAATAACCTTTATTTAGATTCGCCAGAACCAAACTTTGATAAATATAATGATTTTTTAAACAATGAAGTTAGATATACATCTTTAAAAATTAAAGATAAAGAACTTGCAAATGAATTGTTAGAAGCAAATAAAAAAACGGCAATAAACCGCTATAATTATTACAATAATCTTAAAAACAAATAAAAGAAGTCGCCCCCTGGGTCGACTTCAAAGAATAAAAAGGGGTTGGCTAGTGTGATACTAGCACCAATTCGCCATAAAGTGAATTGGTGATTTATATACTATATTAAAAAGAATGTTTTGTCAACTCTTTTTATGACTTTTTAGGAGGAAATCTAAATGTTAGCGAAAATCAAAGGCGTTGGGCCAAAAACTATTATTGAATTAAACAACATAAATATCTATACTGTTTCAGATTTACTAACATATTATCCATATCGTTATAATTACTATAAACCGGAAAAACTCAGTGAAATTAAAGAAAATCAAGAAGGAGTAATAACGGGAGTAATTGAAACAAAACCAAATGTTTTTTATTTAAAAAAAAATTTAAACAAATTAACGTTTAAATTAAATACAGGATCTGAAATTGTTATTGTT
>JAQVWT010000003.1:0-1773 GCA_028709545.1 Bacilli bacterium | reverse complement strand
TATCAGCTATTAAGATTATTCATCATCCAACATCAGCTGAAGATTTAAAAAAAGCACTTTTATATTTAATTTATGAAGAATTATTTGTTTTTATGTTAAAAATAAATTTTTTAAAAGTAAAAAAAGAAGAATTAATCTATTTGAAAGAAAAAAAGTACAATACCCAATTGAGCGTAGACTTTATAAGCGATTTGCCTTTTACATTAACTGGTGATCAGAAAATAGCTGTTAACGAAATAACTAATGATATTACTTCAAGTAAAAGAATGAATAGATTACTTTTAGGAGATGTAGGAAGTGGAAAAACTATTGTAGCCTTTATTTCTCTTTATATTAATTATCTTGCTGGCTACCAAGGGGTACTTATGGTGCCAACAGAAATATTAGCTCAGCAACATTATAATAATTGTCTCCAAATATTTAAAAATTATAAAGTTAAAATTGCTCTTTTAACAAGTTCAATTAAAAGTAAAGATAGAAAGCAAATAATTAATGATATAAAAGATCATAAATTAGATATATTAATTGGAACTCACTCAGTTTTAAATGAAGAAGTTGTAATTCCAAATTTAGGATTAGTAATAACTGATGAACAACATCGTTTTGGAGTTAAACAAAGACAGTATTTACAACAAAAGGGATCAGATGTTGATGTTTTATATATGAGTGCAACCCCAATTCCAAGAACAGTAGCATTAACAATCTATGGTGATATGGATATTTCTCAAATTAAAGAAAAACCACTTAACAATATTGAAGTTATTACAAAACTTTTTAAAGAAGACGATATAAAGGAAGTTTTATTAAAAATTGTAGAACAAATTAAGTTAGGACATCAGATTTATGTAGTAGTGCCTTTAGTTGAAGAGAACGAAGATAATCAAATGGAAAATGTTGAATCTATATATAATAAATTAAATACAGCTTTTAATAATAAAATATCATTAGATATTATTCATGGGAAACTTTCCGCTTCAAAAAAAGAAAAAACAATGAATGATTTTAAGGAAAATAAAACTAAAATATT
Organism: Bacilli bacterium; assembly: GCA_028709545.1. Taxonomy (GTDB): domain Bacteria; phylum Bacillota_I; class Bacilli_A; order RF39; family UBA660; genus DUUS01. The sequence continues at coordinate 746 of JAQVWT010000003.1, read as the reverse complement.
AATTTCGACAACAGTAATTGAAGTTGGGGTAGATGTAAGTAATGCTACTATGATGGTTATTTTTAACGCTGAAAGATTTGGTTTAGCAACACTCCATCAATTACGCGGAAGAGTAGGAAGGAGCAATCTTAAAAGTTATTGCTATTTGATTAGTGATTTTGATATTGAAAGATTAAAAATCATGGAGGAAACAACTGATGGCTTTGAAATAAGTGAAAAAGATTTTAAGCTAAGAGGCACAGGCGATATTTTTGGAATTAGACAAAGCGGAGATATGAATTTTAAATTAGCAAATATAAAAACGGATTATAAAATATTAATGCAATGTAAAAAAGATAGTGAAGAATTTTTATTAAAATTTTTAAAAAATCCGGAATTGTATCCACATCAAAAAAGTCTACTTGACAGTATTATGTTTATAGATTAAAGTAAAGAAGATGGTGAAAAAATGAATAGAAAAAAAATAAAAGCCGAAGCAAGAGAAATATTGAGGCAACATAAATGGGAAATTATTAAACCGTATTTATTATTAACTTTAATCTCTCTAGTAATATCATGGACAATGAGTAATAATTTAGCATCAAACTATGATGTCACTTTTAACTTTATAATTAATTTATTATTATATCCAATTAGTTTAGGGATAATCAGTTATGTTTTAATAATAATTAGAAAAAAAGATGTTAACAAAAAACAAATATTTAAATTTTATAATAATTTCATATTAGTTTCTGGTTTATATGTTC
>JAQVWT010000030.1 GCA_028709545.1 Bacilli bacterium | reverse complement strand
AAACTTGCCCAAATTGTGATATCATATTCATAAGAAGAACCTCCGTTATTTTTTGTTTCAAATTCATTTTAACAGAGATCTTCTTTTTTTTATACCTTCCCCTAATATATTTTACACTATCAAAATTTTAATTGACAACTAATTTTTTTTGCGTTAATATTATTATATTGTTAAGGGGCTAAATATGAATCATTACTTTACTAATAATGAGAATTTAAAAAGTGAGATAAGAGTTCTAAAATATTCATATGGTGAATATAATTTTATATTTAACAGTGATTTAGGAGTTTTTGCTAAAGATAAAATAGATGAGGGAAGTAAACTCTTAGTTGAAACATATTTTAAATATGGTAAAAAAGATGTTAAGGTTTTAGATGCTGGTTGTGGATATGGGTTTGTTGGTATAACACTTTCTAAAGTTATGAATGTTAAAGTAGATTTTATTGATATAAATAATCGTGCTTTGCATTTAACAAAAATGAATTTAAAAAATAATAAAGTAAGTGGTCAAGTTTTTTTAAGTAATATTTATGATAATGTTAATGAAAAATATGATGTTATAATAGTTAATCCACCTATTAGAGCAGGTAAAAAAGTTTATATGAAATTTATAGAGGATGCGTTTAATTATTTAGAAGTTGATGGAGAACTATGGATAGTGATGAGAACTAATCATGGAGTGAAAAACATCTATAAAAACCTTAAAATAACTAAAAAAAGTGAAATTTTGAGTAAAAACAAAGGTTTTTATGTAATTTTAACGAAAATGAGTTGACATAAAGGCTGATAATTGTTAGAATTTTAGTCTGAAGCCGTATCTTTTCTTTTTTGTGGATACGTTCTTGTAAAAATATTGTTTGGGGTGAAATTTTAGTGGCATACAAAACAGCAAAATTTGGAGATCATAGAGAAAGGAGAACTTTTTCTAAGACGACAAACACCTTAGAGTTGACAGATCTATTAGAAATTCAAAAAAAATCATATCAATGGTTTTTAGAAAGTGGAATAAGAGAGGTTTTTGATGACCTATTTCCAGTTGAAAGTTTCACTGGCAATATATCGCTAGAGTTCAGCGATTATTCTTTTGATACGCCTCGTTATGGGATTAAAGAAGCTAAAGAGCGAATGGTAACATATTCAGTTCCTTTAAAAGTCCAATCGAGGGTTTTTATTCATGCAACAGGCGAAGTTAAAGAACAAGATGTATTTCTTGGAGATTTACCTTTAATGACTGAAGCTGGGACTTTTATAATTAATGGTGTAGAGAGAGTAATTGTTTCTCAACTTGTTAGAAGTCCTTCTATTTACTTTAAAAGACAAGTAGAAAATGGGCGTTCAGTAGTAAATGGGGAAGTTATTCCCAATAAAGGAACTTGGCTAGAGTATGAGCTTGATGCTCGTGATGTGGTTTATGTTCGAATTGATCGAACTAGAAAAATACCAATTACGACACTTTTGCGTGCCCTAGGACTTTCTTCAAATGAAGCAATAATTGAAGTGTTTGGAGAAAATGATTATTTAAATAATACATTTGAAAAAGATAGCACTAGTAATACCGATGAGGCTTTAATTGAGTTATATGAAAAACTAAGACCAGGAGAGCCTGCGACACTAGAAAGTGCGCAAAATCAACTTGTTGTTCGCTTCTTTGATAAATTCCGTTATGATCTTGCTAAAGTAGGACGTTATAAGTTTAATAAAAAATTAAATGTCTTAGATCGTTTACTTGGATGTAAACTTGCAGAAAGCATTAAAGATGATAAAAAAGTTTTATTTAAAAAAGGTGAAATAATCGATAAGGCTAAGCTTGAAGTTCTTCGACCTTATTTTGAAAATGGATTAAAAGTTAAAGAAGTCATGATTAATGATAAACTTGATACTTATAATAAGATTCAAGAAGTTTTAGTTTATGATAAATTAAATTCTGAAAAAGTAGTTAAAATAATTGGTAATGATCAAACAATTGATGAAAAGAGACTTACTATTAGTGATATCTATGCATCAATTAGTTATTATTTAAATTTACTTTCTAATATTGGTAGTGTTGATGAAATAGATCATTTAGGAAACAGAAGAGTTCGTCAAGTTGGAGAACTTATTCAAAATCAATTTAAAATTGGAATGTCAAGAATGGAAAGAGTTATCCGCGAGCGTATGACGACTCAAGAAATTGAGACGGTCACTCCTAAGACTTTAATAAATATTAGACCTGTTACAGCGTCTTTAAAAGAATTCTTTGGTTCATCGCAATTATCAAAATTCATGGATCAAATCAATCCAATTGCCGAGCTTACAGATAAAAGACGTTTATCGTCTTTAGGGCCTGGTGGTTTAATGAGAGACCGTGCAGGAATGGAAGTTCGTGACGTAAATGTTAGTCACTACGGAAGAATATGTCCGATTGAGTCTCCAGAGGGAGCAAATATTGGTCTTATTACTTCACTTGCTAGTTATGCAAAAATAAATGAATATGGATTTATTATGACTCCATATAGAAAAGTAATTAATAAAAAAGTAACTGATGAAATAGTATATTTAACTGCTGATGAAGAAGAAGGATACTATATTAGTCAAGCAACTATTAATATGAAAAAAGATATGATTACTGATGAGCAAGTAGTTGCGCGTCTTAATGGTGATAATGTCATGATTAAAGCTGAAGAAGTTGATTTTATTGACGTTTCACCTAGTCAAATCGTTTCAATAACAACAAGTTGTATACCATTTCTTGCTCATGATGATGCAACCCGTGCTTTAATGGGATCAAACATGCAACGTCAAGCCGTACCACTTTTGGAAACTGATTCGCCAATTGTTGGAACTGGGGTTGAGTATATTGCTGCTCGTGATTCTGGTTCTGTAGTTATTGCAAAAGCTACTGGAGTTGTTGAATATGCAGATTCAAAGAAAATAATTGTTAAAAATGCTAAGGATAAAGATGTCTACTTTCTTGCTAATTTTGAAAGAAGTAATGCCGAGTCTAATATTAATCATACACCACTTGTTAAAAAAGGTGATACTGTTAAACCAGGTATGGTAATTGCTGATGGACCATCAACTGATGGTGGTGAGCTTGCTCTTGGAAAAAATATGACAGTAGCGTTTATGACTTTTGATGGTTATAACTATGAAGATGCTGTAATACTTAATGAAAGACTAGTTAAAGATGATGTTTATACATCACTTCATATTGAACATTACGATATTGATTGTCGTGATACTAAACTAGGACCAGAAGAAATAACTAGAGATATTCCCAATGTATCTGAGGAATCTCGTAAGAATCTTGATAAAAACGGGATTATTATGATTGGTACTGAAGTTAAAGAAGGAGACATTTTAGTTGGTAAAGTGACCCCTAAAGGTGTTCAAGAATTAACTAGTGAAGAAAAATTACTACATGCTATCTTTGGTGAGAAAACTAGAGAAGTAAGAGATACTTCATTAAAAGTTGCTCATGGAGCTGATGGTATCGTTCATGATGTTAAAATTTATACAAAAGAAAACTCAGAAGAACTTGGAGCCGGTGTTTCTAAAGTTGTTAGAGTTTATATAATTCAAAAACGTAAGATCCAAGTTGGTGATAAGATGTCAGGTCGTCATGGTAATAAAGGGGTTATTAGCTTAATATTACCAGAAGAAGATATGCCATACTTACCAGACGGAACACCAGTTGATATGGTACTTAACCCACAAGGTATTCCATCAAGAATGAACTTAGGACAAATCCTTGAGCTTCACCTTGGAATGGCTGGTAAAAAAATTGGGGTTAAATATGCAACGCCAGTCTTTGATGGTGCAACTGTTGATGAAATTCAAGAAGAGATGAAAGAAGCTCAGATGGAATCTGACGGTAAAACCGTTCTTTATGACGGAAGAACCGGAGATCCATTTGAAAGCCGTGTCGCAGTTGGTGTTATGTATATGATAAAACTTCATCACATGGTTGATGATAAACTTCATGCTAGATCAACTGGTCCATATTCACTTGTAACTCAGCAACCACTTGGTGGTAAAGCACAGTTTGGTGGACAAAGATTTGGAGAGATGGAAGTCTGGGCATTATATGCATATGGTGCTGCACACGTCCTTCAAGAAATCTTAACAATCAAATCTGATGATATTGTTGGCCGGGTTAAAGTATATGAAGCCCTTGTTAAAGGTAAAACAGTATCAGGTGCAGGAGTACCAGAGAGCTTTAGAGTTTTAATTAAAGAGTTCCAAGCTTTAGGTTTAAATGTTGAAATAATTGATCAAGATGATGTAGTGCATGAAATGAAAGACTTAGAAGAAGCTGAAGAAGCCGCATCTGAGGCTATAACTATTGATGAAATTGATGTTGCAACTGGTGAGGTAAAAGAAAAACCGCAAACAGAGCCAGCAACAGTAGAGGTAAAAGAAAAACCTCAAACCGAAACAGAAAATCCAGATAGTAAAACTGAAGAGGTAAAAGAAACACCTAAAGATTCAGAGGAAGAGAAAGAAAGTTCTCAAGAAAAAACTATCGAAGATAAAGATAAAGAAACAGAAACAATTGAAGGGGAGGAAGCATAATGTTAGATGTAAATAATTTTAAAGGTATTAAAATTGGCATAGCTTCTTCAGAAAAAATCCGCTCATGGAGTTATGGTGAGGTTAAAAAACCAGAAACTATTAACTATCGTACTTTAAAACCAGAGCGTGATGGCTTATTTTGCGAAAAAATCTTTGGACCTTCTAAGGACTATGAGTGTTCATGTGGTAAATATAAACGCTTAAGATATAAGAATGTAATTTGTGATCGATGTGGAGTAGAAGTAACACGTTCAAAAGTGCGCCGTGAGAGAATGGGGCATATTGAGCTTGCTTCTCCATGTTCACATATTTGGTTTTTTAAAGGTGTGCCGTCAAAAATGGGTCTTACCCTTGATATGCCACCAAGAGAACTAGAAGAAGTATTATATTTTGTTAGTTATGTAGTTATTAACCCTGGAACTGCTCCCCTTGAGAAAAAACAAACATTATCTGATAAAGAATATCGGGCGTATTATGAAATGTATGGTAATAATTTTGAAGTTGGTATGGGAGCCGAGGCTATTAAAAAACTTTTATCTGAAGTTAATGTTAAAAAAGAAATAAAACAATTAAAAGAAGATTTAATTAAAGCAACAGGTACAAAAAGAATTCGTTTAATTAAAAGATTAGATACATTAGTAGCGATTGAAAAATCTGGTAATAAACCAGAGTGGATGATACTTGAGGCTATTCCGGTTATTCCACCAGAACTTCGTCCAATGATTCAGCTAGATGGTGGGAGATTTGCAACTTCTGATTTAAATGATTTATATCGCAGAATTATAAATCGTAATAATCGTTTAAAGAAATTACTTGAACTTGGAGCACCTTCAATCATTGTTCAAAATGAAAAAAGAATGCTTCAAGAAGCAGTCGATACATTGTTTGATAATGGTCGTAGAGGAAGAAGTATTACCGCAGCAGGAAACAGACCACTTAAGTCTTTATCGCATATGCTTAAAGGTAAACAAGGACGCTTCCGTCAAAACCTACTAGGTAAAAGAGTTGACTATTCAGGACGCTCAGTTATTGTCGTTGGACCAAATTTAAAAATGTATCAGTGTGGTATTCCAAAAGAAATGGCACTTGAACTATTTAAACCTCATGTTATTAATGGAATTGTCACCAATGGACTTGCTCATAATATTAAGGGCGCAAAAAAGTTAATTGATAATCGTGATGACTGTGTTTGGGACATTGTTGAAAATGTTATTACTGAGCATCCAGTTTTACTTAATAGAGCTCCAACATTACATAGACTTGGAATCCAAGCCTTTGAACCAAAACTTGTTGGTGGTAAAGCAATTAGACTCCACCCACTAGTGTGTGCTGCATTTAATGCTGACTTTGACGGTGATCAAATGGCGGTTCACGTTCCTTTATCAGAAGAGGCTAAGGCTGAGGCAAGAATTTTAATGTTAGGTGCTAATAATATTTTAAAACCATCAGATGGAAAACCAATTGTCACTCCATCTCAAGATATGGTTTTAGGAAATTATTACTTAACAATAGAAGATGCTGGCGAGCCTAATGAAGGTAAAGTATATAAAGATTCTAGCGAAGCTATTATGGCTTATGATAGAAAAGAAATTACTCTTCATACGAGAATAGTTGTTCCGGTAAAATCATTTAAATATAAAATATTTACTGATGATGCAAAAGATAAATATCTAGTAACTACTGCAGGAAAACTGATTTTTAATGAAATCCTGCCTGATTCATATCAATATATTAATGATACAAGTAAAGAAAATATTGAAGGACTCACTCCAACTAAATATTTCTTACCTCAAGGAACAGATCTTAAAACAGAAATAAGTAAGATGCTAGAAGTATTACCTTTTAATAAAAAGAGCTTGCAAAATATTATTGCCCAAATTTTTAAAAGATATAAAACTACGGAAACAAGTATTATGCTTGATAAATTAAAAGATTTAGGCTTTAAATACTCAACAATTGCTGGTATTACATTTAGTTTATCTGATGTTATTACTTCAAAAAACAAACAAGAGTTTATTGATGCTGGTAGTGAAAAAGTAGATAAAATTAACAAACAGTTTGCTCGTGGTTTAATTACTGAAGAAGAAAGATTTATGACTGTTTGTGAAGTTTGGAATAGTGTTACTAATCAAGTTCAAAAAGAGTTAAAAGAAGTTATTGGTGAAGATCACAAAAACCCAATATTTATGATGATGAATTCTGGGGCTCGTGGTTCGATAAATCAGTTTTCCCAAATGGCAGGAATGCGTGGTTTAATGTTTAAACCAAGTGGTGAAACTGTTGAAATTCCAATTACTAAATCGTTTAGAGAAGGCTTATCAGTAAATGATTTCTTCTTATCAACTCATGGTGCCCGTAAAGGAACCGCTGATACAGCTCTTAAAACTGCTGATTCTGGGTACTTAACTAGAAGACTAGTTGATGTTGCTCAAGATATTTTAGTCAGCGAAAATGACTGCGGATCAATTGCTGGTCTAGTAGTTGCTGACTTTACAGATGAAAAAGATGGTTCAATTATTGAAAGTCTTACAGAAAGAATAATTGGTAGATATACTGCTAAGAAAATCATTAATCCCGAAACTAAAGAAACAATTTTAGATAAAGGCGAACTGATTACTGAGCAAATTGCTCTTAATGTTGAAAAAGCTGGTGTAAAATCAGTTGAAATAAGAAGTAATTTAACTTGTAAATGTGCAAGTGGGGTATGTCAAAAATGTTATGGTATAAACTTAGCAACTGGACTTCTAGTTGAAACTGGTGAAGCTGTAGGTATTATGGCTGCTCAATCAATTGGAGAACCAGGTACGCAGCTGACAATGAGAACATTCCACCAAGGTGGAGTTGCATCAGGAGATGATATTACTCAAGGTCTTCCAAGAGTTGAAGAATTATTCGAAGCAAGAATACCAAAAGGTAGAAAAGCTACTCTTGCTGAAATAGATGGTAAAGTAAAATCTATTGAAGAGGCAAATGGTAAATTTAAAATTGTCGTTGAAAATGACACCCATTCTCATGAACATACAACAAGCTATGCACCGATTATAAGAGTTGAAATTGGTACTGAGGTTCAAGCAGGAGAAAAATTAACCGAAGGAACAATTTCTCCAAAAGAACTTCTAGCAGTAACCGATCCAATAACTACTCAAGAATATATTTTAAAAGAAATTCAAAAAGTATATAAATCACAAGGTGTAGATATTGCTGATAAACATATTGAAATTATAGCTAGTAGATTAATAAATAAAATTAAAATAGTTGAACCAGGAGACACTGAATTCTTTGAAGGATTAACTGTTTCTATTAGGGAATTTACTAAGAAAAATAAAGATTTAATCTTAAAAGGTAAAGTACCGGCAATTGGTAGACCAATTATTTTAGGTATTACTAAATCATCACTAGAAACTGATTCATTCCTATCAGCTGCATCGTTCCAAGAAACAACTAGAGTTTTAACTGATGCTGCAATCCGTGGTAAAGTAGATGAACTTAAAGGATTAAAAGAAAATGTTATAATTGGAAAATTAATTCCTGCGGGAACTGGTGCTAAACAATATTCTGATATTGAGATTATGCTTGAAAAAGAATATATGTCAGATGAACCTAGCGAAGTTCTAGAACAACAATTTTTAGAAGATGATGAAGTAGAGACTAAAGAAAGCACTCCAGAAGTAGTAGCAGAAGATGCCTCTACTAAAGAACCAACTAAAGTTGATGCAAATATAGTTAAAGAAGAACCTAAATAATTAGGTCCTTTTTTTGTGTAAAATTTCGCTAAATCATTGAATAGTTAATATCTATTTGATATCCTAAATATAGGAAGAGATGAGTAATGAAAAAATATCAAAAAATAGGTTATATTATTATGGCTACTGTTTTACTTATTTTAATAATATTAATAATTTTAATACATTCATTTAATAGTACCCCGGAATCTGGTATTACGACAACAACAACCAAAAGTATCAAGTATGGATCTTGATTAATTCATAAAAGGCACCTAAGGTGTTTTTTTTAAACCTTTTTTATAGTATAATGAAAGAGCAAGGTGGAGGTATTATGGACGCACTAAAAAGATTTTTTAATAAACTTGAGTTTGATGGAGAAGATAACTTTAATAATGTTAAAGTTGAAAGATGTGTAGTAAATAAAGAAAAAGAAACATGGGATTTATATTTAAATAGTCCAAATGTCTTACCACTAGAACCAGTACTTAGCTTAATAGAAAAAGCAAAGAAGGGGATTAAAGGTGTTAATCAAATAAACATTAATTTTTCTTATGAAAATTTAAATGCTGATGATATTTTAATATATGTAAAATATTATATTGAAAAGTTAATTAAGAAATCACCATCACTGATTAGTTTAAAAGAAAATGAAATTATATTAGGTGGTGAAAAAATTATTTTTGAAGTAACTAGTACTATTGAAGCAGGTAGAATAAAAGACTATAGCTTAAAAATTACTAAATGGTTATCATCACTGGGATTAAAAGATTTTGTAATTGAAACAAGTTTAAATAATGAAAAAAGAAATAAAATTAAGGAAGAAATTGAAAATACAAAAGAAGTAATAATAGTAAATGATCAACCAAAATTTAAAATTATAATGGGTGAAGAAATAAAGTCTAAAACCATTACTATTAAAGAAATATTAGGTGAGGGAAATAATGTTACAATCGAGGCATATATTTTTGGAATTGAAGAATTTATTTCAACTAAAAGTAACTTTAAAATATTAACTTTAAAAATAAGTGATAAAACTGATAGTATGATTGCTAAAATTTTTACTAAAGAAGATGATTTTTTTAATAATTTAAAAAAGAATTTAAAAGTAGGTTCTTGGTATAAATTTAAAGGTTATACTAAAAATGATATGTATGCTAAAGATTTAGTTTTAAACTTAAGAGATATCGTAGAAATAGCTAGTAAAGATATTATTAGAGAAGATAATGCTAAAGATAAAAGAGTTGAGCTTCATGCTCATACGATGATGAGTAAAATGGATGGGGTAGTAAGTCCTAAAGATTTGATTAAACAGGCAATTAAATGGGGGCATAAAGCTATCGCAATTACTGATAAACATGGGGCGCAGGCCTTTCCTGAAGTATTTAACATTGTTAAAGGACATAATAAAGGAATCCAGTCCGAAGCTGATAAATTTAAAGCTATTTATGGAACTGAGCTTATATTAATAGATGATAGTATTAATATTATTAGAAATCCAATTGATAAGGAGATAGAATCTAATTTATACTGCGTATTTGATGTTGAAACAACCGGTTTTAATGCCGGAGGAGAAGACTCTATAATTGAAATAGGGGGAGTACTTTTACAAAATGGTGAAATAATAGATACATTTGCTGAACTTATTAATCCGGGAAGACCACTTCCATCAAAAATAACGGAAATTACTAATATAACTGATGCGATGTTAAAAGATAAAGATTCAGAAGAACCAGCAGTTAAAAGATTTATTAAATGGTTTAAAGATGCTACGCTCGTTGCCCATAATGCTAAATTTGATATGTCATTTTTAGATATGGCCGTTGAAAAATATAAATTAAATAAAATAGATAATCCAGTTATTGATACACTTGAGTTATCAAGAAGTTTAGATCCAGATCAATTTCGCCATAGTTTAAGCGCGCTTGTTAAAAGATATGAAATTGAATTTGATGAGGCAGCTCATCACCGAGCTGATTATGATGCCGATGCGACTGCTAAAATATTAGTTAAATTGTTAAAAAAAGTCGAAAGACATAATATTACTAATTTAAAAGATTTAAATAATTTAGTACCTAAAGATGAAATTCATAAATTTGGACGATCTTTTCATGTTAATATTTTAGCCAAAGATAGAGTAGGTCTTAAAAACTTATTTAAACTTATTAGTTATGCTAATACTAAGTATTTATATAAAACACCGAGAATTCTTCGTAGTGAAATAGAAAAACACCGAGAAGGTCTTTTAATCGGTAGTGGGTGTGCTGAATCAGAAGTTTTTACTTCGGCAAGAAGTAAAACCGAAGAAGAACTTGCGGGTATTATAAACTTCTATGACTATGTTGAAGTTCAGCCACTTGAGGTTTATGATTACTTACTTCAGCAAGAAGTTTTTAGCAATATAATCGAACTTGAAAACAATATTAAGAAAGTTATTAATACAACAATTGAAACGGGAAAGCTAATTATTGCCACGGGCGATGTTCATCATCTTCATCCTGAGGATAAAATTTATCGCGAAGTTATTATTAATCAAAAAGTACCAGGGGGAGGAATACATCCTCTTTCAAGAAGTAATATAACAAATATTCCCTCAACTCATTTTCGAACAACTGATGAAATGCTTGCTGATTTTGCCTATTTAGGAAAGGATCTTGCCAAGTTATTAGTAATTGATAATCCTAATAAGATAGCTGATATGATATCTCATGTCGATGTTATTATTGATACTAAAGGAGTGCCTTTTTCGCCGAAAATTCCTAATTCTGCTGAAGAGGTAACCAGACTCGTTAATGAAAGAGCGCGTGTTATATATGGGGATGATATTCATCCTATTATCTTAGATAGAATCGATAAAGAACTTGCCGGTATAATTGGCAATCATTATGATGTTATATATTTAATATCACAAAAGTTAGTTCAAAAAAGTAATGAAGATGGGTATTTAGTTGGATCACGTGGTTCAGTTGGATCATCTGTCATCGCGTTTTTTATGGGAATAAGTGAGGTAAATTCACTTCCAGTTCATTATGTTTGTCCAAAATGTAAACATACAACTTTTGAAGATGAAAATGGCACCGATTTAAGTAATATATATTCGAGTGGCTATGATTTGCCAGATAAAACTTGTTCGTGTGGGGAAGTCTATACAAAAGATGGTCATAATATTCCTTTTTCATCATTCCTGGGTTATAATGCCGATAAAGTTCCTGATATCGATTTGAATTTTTCCGGTGAATACCAACCAAAAGCTCATGCATATACAAAAGTGCTACTTGGGGAAAATAATGTTTTTCGAGCGGGAACTATAAGTACAGTTGCGGAGAAAACAGCATATGGCTTTGTCAAAGGGTACTGTGAAGATAAAGGTATAATGTTAAAAAATATTGAAATTGAAAGACTTGCTCTTGGGGTAACTGGAGTTAAACGCTCAACCGGGCAACATCCAGGAGGAATTGTTGTTATTCCTGACTATATGGATGTGTTTGATTTTACTCCGTATCAATATCCAGCCGATGATGTTAACTCTCTTTGGAAAACCACTCATTTTGATTATCATCCAATGGAAGATGAGATTTTGAAACTAGATATTCTTGGCCATGATGATCCGACGACTTTAAGGATGCTTCAAGATTTAAGTGGTATTGATATATTAACCCTTAAACCTTTTGATGATCCTAAAATTTTAAGTTTACTTACTAGTCCAGAGGCATTGGGAGTGACAGCTGACCAAATAAATTGTAATACTGGAACTCTAGGACTACCTGAACTTGGAACTAAATTTGTTCAAAGTATGCTTGCTGATACTAAACCAAAAACATTTGGCGGTTTAGTTAAAATCTCTGGTTTATCACATGGTACCGGTGTTTGGGCAGGGAATGCTAAGGATTTAATTGAAAATGAAATTGCTACCTTTGATGAAATTATTGGTTGTCGTGAAGAACTGATTACCAAATTAATGGCATATGGTATCGATGGAACAACCGCTTTTAAAACAACAGAGTTTGTTCGTAAATCATATGCTGGTCGGGCATCTAAACTTGCTAATCCAAGATGGCAACCATTTAAAGAAGAACTTATTAAACCCGAATATAATATTCCGGATTGGTTTATTGAATCAGTTGAAACCATTGAGTATATGTTTCCTAAAGCCCATGCAACGGCATATGTTACAAGTGCCCTGCGAATTGCTTGGTTTAAAGTATATCAACCATTAATTTACTACTGTGCCTATTTTTCAATTAGATGTTATGCTTTTGAAGTAGATACCCTAATTAAAGGAGAAAATGGCATTAGAAATCGCATCGTTGAACTTGAAAGTAAAGGCTATGAAATAACTAATAAAGAATTAGATATATTAGATACTTTATATAGTGCCCTTGAAATGGTTGTAAGAGGCTATACTTTTAAAAATATTGATTTAGAAAAAAGTGCAGCTAAAAATTTTATTATAACTGAAGAAAAAGATGCACTAATTATCCCTTTTAGTGCACTAGATGGCCTAGGGGAAAATGCTGCTAAACAAGTAATTAAGGAAAGAGAGCTAAACCGATTTATTAGTATTGAAGATGTGCAAATAAGAGGTAAAATAAATTCGACAACAATTGATAAAATGAGAAACTTAGGAGTTTTTAAAAACATGCCTGAATCAAGTCAATTAAGTTTCTTTGATTAAAAAATATGAAAGGATAGATAAATAATGGAAAGAACTTATATTATGTTAAAACCAGATGCAATAAAAAGAAGCTTAGTTGGAACTATTATTAAAAGAATTGAAGATAAAGGCTGTAATATTAAAGCAATGAAAATGTTTACTTTAAATGAAGAAATATTAAAAGAACATTATTCTCATTTAATAGAAAAACCTTTTTTTCCAGAATTAGTTAATTTTATGACATCTGGACCAGTTATCGGTATGATTATTGAAGGAACTGATGTAGTAGTAGGAATGAGAAATCTAATGGGACCGACCAAATGGGAAGAAGCATCACCTGGTACGATTCGCGGAGATTTTGCAAATAATACTACTGAAAATTTAATTCATGGATCAGACTCAGTATCAAATGCTGAAGAAGAAATTAATAGATTTAGCAAGTTTTTCTAAAAAATGATGATTGTCAAGACATAATTACAGAAAATGCCAAAAACAAAAAGAAATTAAATAATTTAATTTTAAAAAATTAGTAGCAAACAAAGATAAACTTTGTTTGCTTTAAAAGTATAAAATTGTTTAATCAGTCAAGGATCTAGATGAACTCGCTTCGCTCGCCCTTGACTGATAAAAGTTTAGTATTAGTAATATGGATTAGCTATTACATAAAGCGTTTTAATTTTTTAATTCTAAATCTGAGATAATCATTTCTAATGGTGATGTATCAATTATTAAATTATTATTTTCGAGATGTTTTATATATTTTTCTACAGCTCTAATATCAAATTTTATTTCAGTTATTAGTTTTGTCCGTATCTTCATAAATATCATAATATTATTTTTCTTTC
>JAQVWT010000029.1 GCA_028709545.1 Bacilli bacterium | reverse complement strand
CTCGTTTCGGCCGGGCGTGCGCGTGGCGTCTTAAAATAATTTGAAAAATTATTTTCTTAAGCCGAAGGCGCCTTGTCAGCGAAGCTGACCCTTAAGCGAAGCGCCTTAAAAGAGAATAATAAAGAGATATCACTTGCTTAAATAAACAACGTAAAAAAATTGTTAACCTAATTTTTGTGACTTGTCACAAAAAAAATATTCTCGCTTTTTTATCAACAAGTAAAAAAGCGAGGCGGGATAAAGTTATAACCGCATGCGTCCAATCCCTGGTTCAATCGAGGGGGCAACTTCAGTAATAGCACTAATGCAGGGCTGTTTTTCTTCAGCGTAATGTCTGGGCGTCCCAGCTTGAACAGCTCTTTCCGCCCTGCAGTTCGCCTCGCATCTTAAATGTCTAATTGAAATTTAATAACCTATGCTTTAGGTTATTTTCTTTCTATAAACTATAAAATGTATTATAATAAAGATAGAGAAGAGGTACGTAAGATGAAAAAGATAATATTAGTAGATGGTAATAATTTAATGTATCGTTCATACTATGCAACATTATATTCAGGATCCCTTATGAAAAATAGTAAAGGATTTGTTACAAATGCTTTATATGGTTTTGCAACGATGATTAATAAAATAATTGCTGAAGAAAAGCCTGAGTATATGGCTGTTGCTTTTGATATTGGTAAAAATTTTCGTCATCTTAAATATGAAGATTATAAAGCTGGGAGACAGGAGACTCCAAGTGATTTATTAAAACAGATGCCGGTTGCAAGAGAAATGCTTGATGCGATGGGAATAAAACATTATGAGGTAGAAAATTATGAGGCAGATGATATTATTGGCACCATAACTTTAATGACTGAAAAAGATCCTGAATTTGATGCAAATATTGTTTCATCAGATAAAGATTTACTTCAGCTTATTACTCATGAAACTCATGTTAAATTACTAAAACAAAAAGGTCATGTTTGGATGAATGAGGAAACCTTTAAAGAAGAATATGGAATTGATCCAATTCGAATAATTGATTTAAAAGCGTTATCAGGAGATGCATCTGATAATATTCCAGGTGTAAAAGGAATAGGTGAGAAAACAGCTTTAAAATTACTTCGTGAACATGGTACATTAGAAAATATTTATGCAAATATTGATAATATAAAAGGTGCGGTTAAAGAAAAATTAATAAATGGTAAAGAGAGTGCTTTCTTTAGTAAAGAGATGTGTACTATTTATAGAGAAGTTCCTTTTAACTGGTCGCTTATTGAGATGAAATATACTGGACCAACTAAAAAATTAGAAGAAATTTATCAAAGATTAGAGTTTTATTCTTTAATGAAAACTGTTGTTAAAAAAACACCAGTATTTACTAGTGAGTATGAAGTATTAAGTGATTTGTCTTTATTAAAAGAGGTAGAAGCTATATCTTATTATATAGAATCAAGTAAAGTAAATTATCATCAAGGGGAGATTTTAGGAATGGGTTTATTTGATGGTAATAAGACGTATTATGTTAAACCTGACTTAGTAAAAGATGTCTTAAAATTTTATGAAAAATCAGTTAAATATACATATGATTTAAAGAAGAATATTGTTTTACTTGATAATTATAATACTAATACTATTTATGATGCGATGATCGCGTTTTATCTCCTTAATTATCCAGCTAAAGAAGATCTTGCCTTTGTTATGAATAATGAAGATATAAATGTTTCATTTTATGAAGATGTTTCAAAAAGTGAAAATGTTTTAATGCAAAGTACTACTTTAAAAGCAAAATATATATATGAAACAAGGGAAAAGGTAATTAAAAAGTTAAAGATGGAAGGTATGTATGATTTATTTGAAAAAACCGAAATGCCTTTAGTTACAGTTTTAGCAAGAATGGAAAAAACTGGGATAAAATGTTTGCCAGAAGTCTTAAAAGAGATGAGTGATGAAGTTAAAATAAAAATAGCATCTATATCAAGCAAAATATATAATTATGCTGGAACAGAGTTTAATATAAGTAGTCCTAAACAATTAGGAGAGATTCTCTTTGATCATATAGGTCTTACTTCGAAAGGAAAAACTGCTACTAAAAATTATAAAACAGATGCATCTACTCTTGAGAAGCTACTTGGTACTCATCCTATTATTGAGCTTATTTTAGAATATCGTAATTTATCTAAACTTAATAGTACTTATTTAGAAGGATTAAACAATTATATTATGGATGATGGACTTATTCATACAATTTATAAACAAACTTTAACCCGAACAGGTAGATTATCAAGTGTTGAACCAAATTTGCAAAATATTCCCATTCGGGATGAAATAGGAAGAAAGGTTAGGAAAGCTTTTGTTCCCGTTAATGATTTATTTTTAGCTTGTGATTATTCTCAAATTGAACTTAGAGTACTTGCTCATATTAGTGAGTCTGATGATTTAATTAATGCTTTTAAGCATGGAGAAGATATTCATACTAAAGTAGCAAGTGATATATTTGATACTCCTAAAGAAGCCGTTTCTAAAAATATGCGAAGAACAGCTAAAGCTGTTATCTTCGGCATTGTTTATGGAATAAGTGGTTTTGGTTTAGGTGAGAATTTAAATTTACCGGCAAGTGATGCTAAAAAGTTAATTGATAAATATTTAGATATTTATCCTGGTGTTAAAAGATATATGGACGAAATAGTTAAAGAGGCTCATGATTATGGTAGTGTTAGAACACTATATAATCGCAAGCGTGAAATTGATGAAATTCATAATAAAAATTATATGATAAGATCAGCTGGCGAGAGAATCGCGCTTAATACCCCAATTCAAGGTAGCAGTGCTGATATTATAAAAATGGCAATGGTTAAAATAGATGATGCATTACTAAAAGATAACTTTAAAAGTAAAATGCTTCTTCAAGTCCATGATGAACTTATTTTTGATGTTGTCTTAGAAGAGAAAGAAAAATTAGAAAAGTTAGTCGTTGATATTATGGAAAATATTGCTCAGTTAAAAGTTCCGATTAAAGTAGAAGCTGATTTTGGAACTAATTGGTATGAAGTCTAATGCCAGAATTACCAGAAGTAAGAACCGTAGCTAAAGTTCTAAACACACTTAAAAATAAACAAATAAAAAACATAAATATAATATATCTTAAAGTAATAAGTGATAATAGTTTAGATATAAACCTTCTTATAAATAAAACTTTAAAAGAAGTAGCTACGTTAGGTAAATATTTACTCTTTGATTTTGAAGAATATATTTTAATAAGTCATTTAAGAATGGAAGGCAAGTATTTTATTAAAAAAGAAGATGAAGAGTATGTTAAACATGAACATATTGCTCTTAACTTTACTGATAAAACTTCACTAAGATATCATGACACAAGAAAGTTCGGGAGAATGCAGCTAGTTTATAAAGATAAATTATCTGAAGTACCTAGTTTAACAAAACTTGCAAGTGAACCATTTAACCTTGATAAAGAAGAATTTTATAAAAAGGTAAGTAAAAAAAGAGTACCTATAAAAAGTGTTTTACTTGATCAAACTATTATTAATGGTCTTGGTAATATTTATGTTAATGAAGTATTATTTGATTCAAGAATTAATCCTTTAACCCAAGGAATAGAGTTAACTAGAAAACAAACAGATAAAATAGTAGACTCTTCAGTAAATATTTTAAATCATGCTATTAAAGAAGGGGGAACAACAATAAGAAGTTATACATCTTCACTTGGTATTACAGGAAACTATCAAAACTTTTTAAAAGTACATTTACAAGAAAACTGCTGTGTTTGTCATAATAAAATTCAAAATATAAAAATAGGAGGAAGAAGTACTTATTATTGTAGTACTTGTCAAAAATAATGGATGATTTTTATTTTAAATATTAAATATTCAAGATAATGATAATGAAAAAGAAATAATAAATACTATTTCTATGTATTTAAAAAAGTTATCTAATAATCAAGAAGGAATGTGTAAAGTACACTCTCTTAATTTAAAAGATCTTTTAAATAAAAAGAAAATTAAAACATATTTAATAAATAGTTTAGATTTAGGTGCTTCTTATGAACATCACTTCCTTCTTGCTTTAGGAAGTAATGATAAATACTATATTATTGATTTAACTTATTCTCAGTTTGATAGTACTAATAAGATTTTAATAAATAAAAAACTATCTGATTTTCCTTCGGCCATTTTATGTAATACTGATTTTGGCAAAGAAATTTATCAAAGTTTAATAAAAAAAGGTTATTGTATTACTACTCTTGAGGGAGTAATATTATATTTAAATAGTTTAGATATTAAAGAAAAATATTCTTTAGCTCAAATATTCGTAAATTCTAACAAAAAACAAGCTATGTAAACTATCAAAATAATATATTTTATGGTAATATTTATTATAGAGGAGGTGCGTTTATGTCAGATGCTACATTTAAGATATTAGGTTATGTATATGCTGGCGTAGTATGTACCTTAATTATTCTAGTATTAATTTTACTTAGAAAACATAATAAGAAGAAATATCAAGAAATATTAGCTCGTCTTGAAAAAGATAAAAATTTAATACTATCAGGTGCTATTCAGATTGAACTTAATAAAGTAGGCGCCCTTATTAATAATAAAGCCTTAGAAAAACAATATAAATTATGGCAAAATAGATATGAAATAATTAAAGAAGAAGATATACCTAAGTTAAATGATGCTTTAATTGAACTTGAAGAACTATTTAAAAAAGGATCTTTTAAGGCCCGTAATAAAGCAATTGCTAATTTGGAATTAAATATTTATTATGTTAAAACTAAAAGTGATTATCTGCTTAGTGAAATAAAAGAGATATCTTTAAGCGAAAGTAAGAATAGAGAAATTGTTACTAAACTTAAAACCGATTATCGAGAGATATATTTAAAATATCAAAAAAATCAAGAAGAATATGAATCAGTTAAAATACCTCTAGAATTACAATTTGAAAATATTGATAAATTATTTGCGGCTTTTGAACAAGCTATGGAAAATAATGCTTATAGTGAAGTTGGTAAAATAGTAAAAGCACTGGATGATACAATTGGTAATTTAACAGTTGTTATCGAAGAGGCACCGACTATTATAATCATGGGTAAAAAATTAATCCCGGTTAAAATATCTGATATTAGAAATATTTATAGTAAGATGATTAAAGATGGTTATAATTTAGATTATTTAAATATTGATTATAATATTGCTGAATCAGAAAAGAAGATAGCTGATGTATTTGATCGTTTAAATGTACTTAATTTAACTGATTCAATCTTTGAATTAAAGACTATACTTTCTTATTTTGAAAGTTTATATAATGATTTTGATAACGAAAAGACTAGTAAAAAGACATTTGAAGAAAATATGCGCAAGCTAGCCATTAAATGCAAAAGAATGCTTGAGATAATTAGTAAGCTATCATCTAAAATAGAAGATATTAAATATAGTTATGATTTAACTAATGAAGAAGTTAAAATAATTGATGAACTTAATATTAGTATTAAAGCTATTCAAAATGATTATGAAGTAGTTATTGAGAATTACCGTAATAAATCATTTGCTTTTTCTCGTCTTAATAAAGAATTAGAATATTTAAATTTAAGACTTGCTAAGAATGAAGATAAACTAGAATTAACTTTAAAGAGTTTAGGTAGTTTAAAAGAAGATGAGGTAAGAGCTCATGAACAACTTGATGAAATTGATCAAATATTAAAGAGTGCTAAAGATAAAATTATTAGTTATAAATTACCGATTATTCCTGAGGAATATTATACTCAGCTGAGTGAGGCAAGTGAGGCTATCATGGTAATGCTTGAAGAACTTAATAAAAAACCAATTTCTATTAGAATCCTTAATACAAGAGTTGATACAGCAAGAGATCTTGCCTTAAAGTTATATAAAACTACTAATGAGACTATTAAAACAGCTAGTCTTGCTGAGAATACTATTATTTATGGTAATAGATATAAACCTCTAAATTCTACTTTAAATAGTGGCTTAAAACAGGCAGAAAAGAAATTCTTTAAGGGAAACTATAAAGAATCTTTAGAACAAGCTATTTCAGCTATTTCACTAGTTGATGCCGATATCCATCAGAAATTAATGATCGCATATCAAAAACAGTAAAATATAAAATAGATTTAGGAGTAGGTTATGAAAAAGAAAAAAACTCTAATAATTACTTCAATTGTTATAATGTCAATTATCTTTCTAGGGATAATATTTGCCTGCTTAGATTATAATCTTGCTACAAAGGGTATGAAACCATTGTTTTCAAGAGAATCTCATAGTGTAATAGAATATAATGCAGTAATAGCAGGAGATAACGAAACTAAACAAAATGAAGAAGAAACAATATATTATAGTGGTTTAGGTTATAAATTAGTTATATGCACTAATTGTAAAAATAAAGTTAAAATGTTTTTATTTACCGAGAATGCACAAAAATACTATTATGACGATTTAAAATGCAGGTTAAATCATCAAGAGTTCTTATATATTTTTAATGAATCTATATTAACGAATACTCAAATTATGGAAACAATTCCTACAAAAGATATTGAAGATATAGATATATTACAAGAAGAAGTATTAGAACTAAATAATACTCACAATTGTGGGAGTAATTTTAATAAACAGAAAAACTCTAATGATTTTGAAACATGTAAAATAATTAAACACTGTGATATAAATCCAGATTTAGATAAAGATACTTTAAAAGAGTTCTTACTAAAACGTGAGTACTTAACTCTCTCAAAAAAAGAAATAATTAAAAACTTAAAAAAAGATTATCCAAAATTATTATGTGAATAAGAGCTTGTATAAAGTTCTTTTTTATTTATTGGAAACAAGAGAACTAATGGTAGCTCTTGGAGTACAATCAATGGCGTAATTTTGAAATAGAGACCATTAATCGTGCTAAAAATGCTTGTGAGAATAGCAGTAACGATGTCTTTGACATTTTGCCGACGTTGGCAAAATGATAAATCTAGGCAAAGGCGCAAAAAAGAAAGTAAATAATTATCATTTATCAAGATATGCTTGTTATTTGATAATGCAAAATGCTGATCATAAGGTAGTAAGCATATTGTATCTGACTATTTTGCTGACATCAGCAAAATAGTAAAAATAGGAGTTCCAGCAAAAGCAAAAAAGATTATCATCGGAAAATAATAATTAAATTATCTAATTTTGTCTTATTTAAGTAATATTCTCAAATATAATATATAATTATACGCAAGCAGTATCGGGAGGGAAAATGGAAAGTATAAAACGATATCAAGAAAGTACTTTTGAAGACATCAAACATATAAATGAGTTTGGTAACGAATATTGGGAAGCAAGAGAGTTACAATCAGTTTTAGAATATACTCAATGGCGAAATTTTGTATTAGTAATTAATAAAGCGAAAGAAGCTTGTGAGAATAGTAAAAACAATGCATCTGATCATTTTGCTGACGTCAGCAAAATGATAAATCTAGGCAAAGGGGCAAAAAAGAAAGTAAATGATTATCGCTTATCAAGATACGCATGTTATTTGATAGTCCAAAATGGTGATTCTAGAAAAGAAATAATTGCACTAGGCCAAACTTATTTTGCTATTCAAACACGTAAACAAGAATTAAGTGAGATAGATTATAATTTACTACCAGAAGATGAAAAAAGGTTCTATGTACGCAAACAAACCAAAGATGGTAATTATTCTTTACAGAAAGCTGCTAAAAAAGCTGGAGTAAAGAATATGGATCAGTTTCATAATGCAGGTTATCAAGGTCTTTATAATGAGGAGACTGCTGATGATATTGCTAAAAGAAAAAATCTTAGATATCGTGAAGATATTTTAGATAATATGGGTAGCACTGAACTAGCTGCTAATTTATTTAGAATAACTCAAGCAGAAGATAAATTGATAAACGAAAAAATTAAAGGCGAAAAGAATGCAAAGATTGCTCATCATAAAGTTGGTAAAATTGTTAGGAAAGCTATTAAAGAAACTGGTGGTACTATGCCAGAAAAACTACCTACACCTAATAAAAGTTTAAAAGAACTTGAGAAAGAAAAAAGGAAAATAAAAATTGCTAATAAATAAAAAGCCTTTTAAGTAGTTTTTACATCATTGTAATTAATAAAGTTATAATCGTTTATATTAATAGTAAACATATCATTGGGAAGCAAGAGAATTACCGCTAGCTTTAGAGTACATTCAATGGCGAAATTTTGAGCTTGTAATAAATAAGGCTAAACTATCTTGTATTAATAGTAATAACAAGGTGTATGACCATTTTGCTGACGTCGGGAAGGTGCTAATTGTAGGTAATAATGCTAAGATGGTGGTAGACGATATTGAACGATCAAGATACGCTTGTTATCTGATAGTCCAAAATGGTGCTTGATAGTTAATACACTAAATAATAGTTAAAGTAAATATTCGCAAAATTATTGAGATTTATAAAATATTGTAATAATATTAGATTAGAAAGTGGTGATATTAATGAAAAAAATTACTGTTTTAGGAAATGATATAACATTTATGGATAAAGATGAACAACAATTTATTTCTTTAACAGATATGCTAAAAGCAAAAGATGGAGATTTCTTTATTTCGGATTGGTTAAGAAATAGAAATACTGTTGAATTTTTGGGTTTATGGGAAAGCATATATAATCCAAATTTTAATTATGGCGAATTCGCCATAATTAAAAGTCGAGCAGGTTTAAATAATTATAAAATAAGTGTAAAAGAATGGTCAAAAAAGACTAATGCTATTGGGTTAAAAGCTACTGCTGGAAGATATGGTGGAACTTATGCTCATTCTGATATTGCTTTTGAATTTGCTTCTTGGATTTCTGTTGAGTTTAAATTATATTTAATTAAAGAATTCCAAAGGTTAAAAGAAGAAGAACGAAAAACGTTGGGATGGGATATAAAACGAAATTTGGCAAAAATAAATTATAGGATACATACTGATGCTATAAAGAAAAATTTAATACCAGAAAAACTTAATAATTATCAAACAAGTATAGTTTATGCAAGTGAAGCAGATGTTTTAAATATGGATTATTTGGAATTACAGCAAAAGAGTGGCGAGATAAAAATCCAGACAAAGATGGAAACATAAGAGATTATGCAAATGTTGATGAATTAGTATGTTTATCTAACTTAGAAAATATAAATTCAATATTTATTGGAGAAGGATTATCTCAAACTGAACGTTTAAAAAGGTTAAATGAAATTGCTATTACTCAAATGGAAATTTTAACAGAAAGTGGTTTAAAATTGCTAAACTAATTAGCTTAAAGTGGTAATATAAAATAGTTACCTTACTCCCAGAAGATGTAATAATATTGATAACATTTTTCCCATCTGGGAAAAATGTTAAAAAATTTAAAAGGACTAAAAAAAAATTCGATTAAGAACTATATTTTAAGTTCTTTTTTTTATATTTCCTTATAAAGCTAATTATTAGATATGGGAAACATTTTATTGAGAATGTTGAACTTAGTAATATCCTAGATAAATTATCTGTTTTAAAAATAATATAGCAGATTATGTGATAAATAAATTTTTAAGTTTTAAATTTTTGAAAAATGCTGTATAATTAAAATGCGAGGTAATATGAAACAAGATTTAACATTATTAATAATGGCAGCTGGAGCAGGCTCTAGGTTTGGTGGTTTAAAACAAATAGAAGCTTTTGGTCCGAGTGGAGAGTTTATTATTGATTATTCTGTTTATGATGCAATAAAAGCTGGATTTACAAAGGTTGTCTTTATTATTAAAGAAGAAAATTATGAATTATTTAAAGATACTATTGGTTCAAGGGTTGAAGATAAAATAAAAGTAGAATATGCTTTTCAAGATATACACGACCTACCAAATGGCTTTAAACCAAGCTTACAAAGAATAAAACCATTTGGAACAGGACATGCGATACTTGCAGCTAGAAACTTAATAAATGAGCCATTTGGAGTAATAAATGCTGATGATTTTTATGGAAGAGATTCATTTAAGAAACTTGCAGATTTTTTAAAAAATAATAATAATGATAAAAATTATGCGGCCATTTGTTTTCCAGTAAGTGAAACAATGTCTGAAATAGGATCAGTTAAAAGAGGTATTTGTAATCTTCAAAAAGGTTATTTACAAGAAATAATTGAAAGTACAATTTTAAAAGAAGATAATAAAATAAAAGCAACACCTTTAAATAAAGAGGAATATAGAGAGATAGAACCTAGTACATTAGTATCAGTTAATATGTTTGGATTCTTTCCTAGTATATTTACTTATTTAGAAAAAAACTTACTTGAGTTTTTAGAAAAAAATTCTCAAGATTTAACCGCAGAGTTCTTAATTCCTGATGTTTTGCAAAATGGTATTAAAGAAAATGATTGTTTAATAACAGTGCTTTCTTCTACATCAACTTGGATGGGGGTTACTTATAAAGAAGATGTACCTGATGTAAAAAATAAATTAAATATATTAATTAAAAATAATGAATATCCCGAAAAATTATGGAATACACATTCCTAAAAGAAGAGGTTAAAATGAAAATAAAATTTAATAAAATCAAAGATAGTGTAAAAAAAAGTGCGAGTGCTCTTTATTATGAGTATTCATCAGCAACACCTTGGTATAAACAATATGAAGAGGCAAATATTCCCAAGAGTATTAATTATCCAAAGAAAACATTATATGAAATGCTTGAGGAAACAGCATCTATTT
This sequence comes from Bacilli bacterium, assembly GCA_028709545.1. Lineage (GTDB taxonomy): Bacteria > Bacillota_I > Bacilli_A > RF39 > UBA660 > DUUS01. The sequence continues at coordinate 3,507 of JAQVWT010000029.1, read as the reverse complement.
ATCCAAGTTATTTAGCTTATGAATATTATGGAAAGAAATGCACCTATGCAGAGTTAATTGAAAAAGTAGGTAGATGTGCTAAGTCATTTCAAAAAATAGGTGTTAAAGAAAATGATGTTGTTACTATTTGTATGCCTAATACACCAGAAGGAATTATTGCTGTTTATGCTCTTAATTTAATCGGAGCAGTTGCAAATATGGTTCATCCATTATCAAGTGCAACAGAACTTGAGTTTTGTTTAACTAAAGCTAAAAGTGCATATTTATTAACAATGGATTTTGTTTATGAAAAATTAGAATCAATTGAAAAAAATATAAAATTAAAAAAAGTTATTTTAGCTAAAGCAAGTGATAGTATGAATACTATTACTGGAACTGCTTACTGGCTTACCAGTGGTAGAAAAATAAAAGTAAAAAATATAAAAGATAATGTTGTTTTCTGGAAAGATTTTATTTATGAAGGAAAATCTATTATGTCAATCAATAGATCAAATAAAAAGGATGATGAACTAGCAGTTATTCTTTACAGTGGTGGAACCACTGGCAAAGCTAAAGGTATCATGCTATCTAGTTATAGTTTTAATATTATCGCTTATCAAAATAGAGCAGTTTGTCCAACAGTTAAAGCCGGAGATAGTATGCTTTCAATCATGCCTATCTTTCATGGTTTTGGATTAGGTATCTGTTTTCATACAGTATTTTGTTTTGGAATGAAAGCAATAATGATTCCTAAATTTTCAGCAAATACTTTTGCTAAACTTATTAGAACTTATAAACCAAACTTTATCGCAGGAGTTCCGACTTTATATGAAGCACTTCTTTTAAATGAATTTAGACCTGATGAATTATCATTTGTCACAACAGCTGTTTGTGGAGGAGATCTTCTAACTCCAGAACTTCAAAAAAAAGTAAATATTTTTATGAAAGAACATGGATCAAATGCGGAAATTCAAGTAGGCTGGGGAATGACCGAATGTGTTGCATCAACGATAATGACACCTAAGACTAATTTTGTTCCAGGCTCAATTGGAGTTCCTGGACCAGATAACTTTGTTAAAATAGTAAAACCGGGAACAACAGAAAATTTATACTATGATGCAGACGGCGAAATATGTTTAAATTCACCAGCGGTTATGCTTGGTTATTTAGATGAACCTGAAGAGACTGCTAACAGTTTAAAAGTTCATGAAGATGGAAAAACATGGCTTCATACCGGTGATGTAGGTAGTATGGATAAAAATGGAACAATATTTTTCAAAACTAGAATTAAAAGAATGATTATCTCATCTGGCTATAATATATATCCTAATCATGTTGAAAGTATAATAAATAGTCATCCTAAAGTTCTTACTTCAATAGTAGTAGGGGCACCTCACTCATATAAAGGTGAAGTACCAAAAGCTTATATTGTTTTAAAACCAGAATATAAATTAACTGATGAAATAGATGAAGAAATAAAAAATTATTGTAAAGAAAAACTAGCTAAATACTCTTGGCCAGTAACATATGAATATAGAGAAACTCTGCCAATGACAAAAGTAGGTAAAGTTGATTATCGAAATGTAAAATAACAAGGAGATTTAATGATAAAAAATGAAATTATAACCCATGGTGTAAAATCACCGGTTATTATAATAGATGAATATGAATTTGAAGATATTGCTGCCGAATTTATTAACTGTGAACAGTATATGGATTTAGCAAGTGAGACTCATCATGGAATTACTAGATTAAAGCATTCTTTTAAAGTAGCTAAAGCAACCTATAGAGTTGCAAAATCTTTTGGACTAGATTATAAAAGTGCAACAAGAGCAGCATTTTTACATGACTTTTTCTTTAATGATGAACTTGATAATCAATCTGAATTATCAAAAGCAAAATTCCATCCCCAGTTAGCTCTACAAAACTCTAAAAAATATTTTAATATAAATGATAAAGAAGCAGATGCAATACTAAATCATATGTACCCACTTACTAAAGATAAACCTAATACATTTGAAGGAATGACCCTATGCTTAGTAGATAAGGGAGTAGCTGTAACTGATAGATTGTCCCTAGTTTATTCTCAAACTAAAACATATACTAAAAAAATAAATTTCCTATTATTATTATTTTTAATCACTAATAGATGACAAATCAAATAAAATAAGTTATAATCATATTAGAAGATAACAAGGAGGGCCTATGAAAATAAAAGGTTTTAAAATATCTAGAAGAAGAACAATATTATTTTTAACATACGCTGTTATGATAATGTTGACTCTTGTTTTAAAAGACACTTTTAGTGACTTTACCCATAGCCATGAAGCAGATGTTGCTAATATAAAAGTAGCAGATATGAATTATAACTTAGTTATTAATGGAGCCCAAACAACAACTTTATATGTACCAGCAAATGATGAAACAATAGCAAATATCATAATAAACTCACTTAATACCGTAGATTCTTATTATGAAGTTATCTATGGAATATGTCCTACTGAAGAATGTACTTCTCTAATAGAAACACCACCAAACTTTTATGTAGAATACTCATCAAGAACAACAGATCCAATTACTGAGGTAATAAAAGCTGATGAATATAAACAAGTAAGACTAGGTATTACAAATAATACTAGTACAGGTTATTATCTAAAATTCGGAATAAATGCTGGCTATATTCATAATACTTTAACACTAGAAGAACAAATAGTAAGTGAATACAACGAAGAAGATGTAACAATAGCAGCTATCATAGACGGAGAAATATCAGACACATTTCCGACAGTCCAAGGAGAATATATAGCAACTGTAACATGTCTAACAAATAAAGGTGCTTCGAATGCGAGCGGAACAGCTACTTGGGATGGTACAAAATGGGTAGTAGATATAATTGGTGCAGATTCAGGTAAGACTGTTTGTAATGTATATTTTAATACACCTCGCCCATTAACCAATCATATAATATCACTAGCTCATAATTCATCAGAAACAGGAGTCTATAATGAAAATGGTTATCGCTATCAAGGATTAAACCCAGATAACTACGTCTCATTTAATGGGGAGTCCTGGAGAATAATCGGCGTCTTTGATGATAGTACCCACGGAATAGCAGGAGAAAATTTAGTCAAAATTATAAGAGCAGACTCAATTGGAGACTATGCTTGGGACTCTAATTATACAAATGACTGGAATAATTCTAGTTTAAAAGCCTATCTAAATGGCGATTATTATAATAACTTGAATCAAGTAAGCAAATCACTAATCGAAAATGTTACTTGGAAATTAGGTGGGTATGATGACCGTAATACTACTACTTCATCATTAGCTTATACTGCAGAAAGAGGAACAACAGTTTTAAGTGGAAGACCTACAGAAGGGACCGGATATATTGGATTAATGTATCCAAGTGATTATGGATATGCTGTTATTAATACAAGTTGTTCAAGAACTAAAACTCTTTATGATTATTATGATTATGATGAGTGTCATAACCAAAACTGGCTTTATTTAGGTTCTAATGAATGG
>JAQVWT010000028.1 GCA_028709545.1 Bacilli bacterium | reverse complement strand
AATACTTCCTTTGTTATATTCATAAACTAACACCTCACTTTCCATAACAAAAAAAGTTAATCTCGTTAGAAATTAACCTTTATTATTGAAAGTCGAATTATTAGTTCGACTAATTTCCCTCTGGTGCCGATTGAGAGAATCGAACTTTCGACTGATCCTTACCATGGATCTGTTATACCACTTAACTAAATCGGCGTAGCTATATAATAACAAATTATTTTCTTTAAAACAAGAAGCTACTCTTCTTTTTGAAGAATGTAAGCTTCATATAAATTTTCAGCAAGTGAGGCAATAGTCATTGGTCCTACTCCGCCTGGAACTGGAGTAATATAAGAAGATTTGTTTTTAACATTTTCAAAATCTACATCTCCATATAACTTACCATCTATTTTACTAATACCAACATCGATTATTACCGCATCTTTTCTTATCATTGAACTGGTAATTAAATGTTTTATGCCAGTTGCAGCAATTAATATATCTGCCTCAAGGGTAAATTTAGCTAAATCTTTAGTTTTAGAATGACATACTGTAACTGTTGCATCTTTTTTTAAGAGTAAATTACTAATCGGTTTTCCAACTAGATTACTTCTTCCTACAACAACTACATTTTTTCCTGCTATTTCAATATCATATTTATTAAGTAGGGTAATAATTCCTTTAGCAGTACAAGGAACTATTCCGGGTTTATTGTTAATTAAATTACATTTATTAACATCATTAAGCCCATCTACATCTTTTTTATAATTAATTCTATTTTGTAATTTCTCAGCGTTTATTTGATTAGGAATTGGTAGCTGTAATAAAATTCCGGTCGTCTTATCTTTATTTAAAGAATCAATTAAATCTAGCACTTCTTTTTCAGATATATCTAAAGGAAATTTTTGATGATTAAAATCTATATTGAGTTTATTACATAATTTTTTCTTTTGATTTATATAAACATTACTAGACTGATTATCACCAATTTGAATAACTGCTAGTGTTAGATTTAATTTATTAATTTTTTCTTTTAAATCTGATAATATTTCTTCACTAATTTTTTTTCCGTCTAATATCATAATTCCTTCTTTCTAAAGAATACCTATTTTAAAGCAAATTTATTCATTAAAATAGGATACTCTCTTTCATCAACCTTTTCAAATACTTTTTCTTCAGCAAGTAGATTCTCGCCAATAATAACAACTTCATTATCATTTTTTTCATCAATAGTGTAATAATATTGCCAGTTATCTGTTTCTAAAGTTTTAATTACTTTATACTTAATACCTTCTAAATTAATATATTTCATTTTTTATATCTTCAAGTCCTTTCTTTTTTAAATCAGAAATTTCCTTAAACATTTTTTTGTTTGCTGTTTCTAAATTCATATCTTTGGGAACTTTAAAAGGAGTGCCAAATCTAATATTAAGATGATTATTTTTAAATATTTTATATTCACCAGTAATAGCGTATGGAACTATTTTAGCTCCGGTTTTTTGTGCCATTGATACAACTCCAAATTTAAATGGAAGTAAAAACTTATTAGTTTTATTTCTTGTTCCTTCTGGAAAGACTCCTAAAGCGTAACCATTTTCTAAAACATCAATTGCACTTTCTACTGCACTCTCATCTTTAATTTTTCTATTTACGGGAATGCAACCTGCCATTTTAAAAAACCAAGCAACCTTTTTGTTTTGGAAATATTCAATCTTAGCCATATAATGAAGCATTCTCTTAGTAGAGATAATAGCTAGGTTTTGATCAAATAAATGAGCATGGTTTCCAGCAACAATAATCGGACCAGTACTCGGAATAACTTCTTTATTAATTATCTTAGGTCGATATAAAATTTTAAATACTATTCCTAAAACTGCTCTTAAAAATGAGTATCGATAATAATGAGATTCTTTTTTCATTTATTATCACTTCCATACTTCTTTGTGCATTCTTCTTCTAGTTTTTTAAAATTTACTTTACCAATCAGAGTTTTAGGTACTGATTTTATATACTCATACGCGAGTGGCATTGAGTATTTTGCAACTGATTTTTCTAAATAGCTTTTTATACTTTGCGTAAGTTCCTGACTTTTAGCATAATTTTCTTTTAAAACAATATTAGCAACCGGCACTTGTTTTTTGTAAGGATGAGGAACCCCAACAACAACAGCCGTCTCAATTGCTGGATGAAGCGCTAGAAGCTGCTCCATATACTGCGGATAAACATTATAACCACTTGTAATAATAATTCTTTTTAGGCGTGATTCAAAAAAGATAATTCCTTCTCTGTTTTTATAACCTATATCACCAGTTCTAAGCCATAATTTACCGTCGGGATGAGTTATTAACGTGTTTTTTGTCTCTTCTGGTTCATTTAAATATCCCATCATCATTGAAGGACCAGACACACAAATTTCGCCTTTTTTATTTGGCTTACATTCTTTAAATGAATCTGGTTTAAATATTTTTATATCTGTATCGGGCATTGGAATACCAATTGCTCCTTCTTTATAATAATAACTAGGTGACAGTATTACTACTGCAACACTTTCTGTGAGCCCATACCCTACTCGTAATTGAGCATTTGATCCATGGTCTAGTAAATATTTATTAACTTTCTTTCTTAGCTCAGGTTTTAAAATATCCCCACCTGATATACAATCGGTTACAGATTTTAAATAAGTTTTAGAAGTTTCTTTACTATTTGCTAGTGCTTCAAATAAAGTTGGTACCCCAACAATAAGATTAGGCTTTTTCTTCTTTATCATTTTTGGTAATTCATCTGGTTTAAATTTTGGAATTAAATAGCTTTTCATCCCAGCAAGAAGAACAGTATGAACGCAGCACGCAAGTCCAAAGCCATGAAAAATCGGTAAAATTGATAAGACTGATTTTCCGGGTCTTGCTGATTCAACTCTACTAATTACTTGAAGAGCCATACTATTAATTGCATTATTTGAAAGCCTTACTCCCTTAGGTTTTCCAGTTGTCCCACCGCTATAAAGTATAACTGCCTCATCTTCTCCTGCCCCTGTTTCTTTATAATTATTTTTATTATATGCATAGCCTAAATTATAAAATTCTTGCCATATAATTATTTTACTTTCGTCTAGTTCTTCTATAGCTTGCTCTTTTTTATTTAATTTATCTTTAACTATTTGCTGGGCTGTATAAGCTGTTTTTATAACTAAAGGCATGCTATCTGAAACACTTGTTAAAATAATTCTTTCAATATTTTGGTTTTTTGTTGCTTTTAAAATCCTGGTTTTAAGTAAATCTAAAGTTAAAATATATTTGCTTTTTGAAATGTCAATATAATATTCAATTTCATTTTCACTTGATAAAGGATGAATCATATTAGCAGTAGCACCAACCATATTAACCGCATAAACAAGTATAATTGCCTCTGGTGTGTTTGGCATGCAAATAGTAACTCGATCACCTTTTTTAACTCCTAATACTTTTAATGATTTGGCAGCTTGCTCTATTTTATTATAGAATTTCTGATAACTTACTTCCTTACCAAAATAATCATATGCAGTTAATTTCGGATATTTTAAAACTGTCTCTAATAATAACTCATGAAGTAAACATGATGGATATTCTAGGTGGGTTATTTTATCTCCAAATGGTTTTAATCTTTCCGACTCTAACTCTTTATTAAACATTTTTCTTAAAAAGTTCATTTTATCTCGCTTCCTCTTTTAATTAAATTTTTAACTTTTTCTTCTAACTCTTTATTTTCCTTTATTATATCATCTGTTTTAGGATAATAAAGTTCACCAAATATTATTTTAACATTTTTTTTATATTTTTCATAATTACCTATTATCGCAAAGGGAACAATTGGACTTTTAGTTTGAATAGCCATTCTAACTGCCCCTGTTTTAAATGGCATAATTATCTCATTGGTTTTATTAACAGTACCTTCTGGAAATATCCCAATTAATGCTTCTTTTTCTAAAAGTCGAGTAGAATCTTGCATTACATTATCATTATGATTTTGGCGATCAACCGGTACTAGACCACAAGCAGTAAAAAACCATTTACCTATTCCCTTAAATAATTCTTTTTTAGCGATAAATCTAACCGGTCTTCGCGTTGATGAACCTAGCATAAAGGCATCAAGATTATTTATATGAGTGCCAGCTAAGATTACTCTGCCTTTCTTAGGAATATTTTCTTTATCAATGTATTCTGGTCGATACCTAGGTTTAAACCACAATAATATTAAAGGTTTAACTAATTTATATAAAAATGGGTTTCTCATATTTTCCTCACTACTATTTAATAGTATCATAAAGTAAGAAAAAATAGAATACTCAGATAATTTATAACATTTTTTGTTGATAAAAATTTGTAATTTAAATATATAGCAATTTAATTTCGTTTAAATCTCGTGCTACAAGCACGGATAAATTTGAAACTATAAACTTTCAATGCTATAATTTGAATATACATAACCTTAGATATGAGGTAAACCAAATGAATAAAAAGGATTTACACTTAATTTTAAAAACTATCTTAAACTCAACTGTATTGATATTAATTATTTGCTGTTGTTTAAAACTATTTAAACTTAATATTTTCTCTATTGATTTAAATAATAAAATAATAAATGATATTAGTGTTTTTATAACCACTTATAAACTATTAGATCTCGTTAAGATTTTATTTATATTTATTTATGCTTTTTTATTTTTAAAAATATGTTCTAAAAACAAAAAAATATGTATTTACTATATTGCCGCTTTTTTAATTGTTATTTTAAGTTATTCAGGAAAATATCTCTTATTTAATAATAGTTTATTTCATATTATATACTTTACTTTAATTTTAATTGTTTTTACATCGGTTATTGCCAAAAAGACAACTATTATTAAGCCACTTTGTTTAAACCTCATAATTCTTTCTTATTTACTAAGTATTAGCTATATTAGAGATTTAAATTTTGTTGATTTTTTTAATTTAAAAGTTATATTAATTTTAAGTATCGATTTGTTTTTACTTTTAATAATTTGTTATTATGCTAAAAATTTTGATTTTAAAATAAAAATAAAGTCATTTGTCACTAAAATAAATTATCAAAATTTTGCTTTAATAAGCAAATGTTTAATAGCAGGAGTTTCTATTATTTTGATAGCTTATTTAAATAGCACTGTATTAGAGTGTTTAATAATTATAACTTCATTTTTAGTTGCATATTTATCTTTTGGTAATAAATTTAGTTGCAATTCTTTTTTTAAGTTTTTTCTATTTTATAACTTTGCGTTTTATGTTTTAAATAGAATAACTTTTAGTGTTGGTATCTCTTTAGTAATTCCAATTATATTGGGAGTAATGCTAGCTTACTTTATATGTACTTATCTTATAAAAGATATAACAATCACTTTATATAGAGGCATGGAAGAAAATAAATTAAGACTTACATGCATAAATAATAAGTTAAATAGTTTTGAAACTAATTTATTGATTGACTTTTATTGTAATAAGTTAACTTTACAAGATTTATCACATAAATATAATTATTCTAAAGACGCTATATGGAAAAAGAAGAAAAGTGCGATCAAAAAAATAGTATGACATTTGCCATACTTTAAATTTGCTGTCTATTATAATGTCTTAAATTCACTATCTTTATATTTATATAATAAAGCCGGTCTAAATCCCCCAGTTTTATAGGTATTTAAACATTCTACTTTCTCTTTTATTTTTCTTTGAAAATTTGCTTTAGTTAGTTTTTTATCAAGAACAACCTCATATACTTGTTATAATTCTGCCATTGTAAATTCATCTGGTAACAAACTAAAAGCGATGTCGGTGTATTCAAGTTTATTTTTCATTCTCGATATACCATATTCAATTATCTGATTGTGATCAAATGCTAAATTCGAAGTTTTAACAATTGTTCCATGATCATTTTCTAGGATCAGTTCTCCCTCTATTTGTTTTACGGTAAACCAATCAGTATTTTTTCTTTTATCAATGATTGACGTTTTTTTCTTATCTACCAGTCCCATATATGCAACAGCAAATATTCTAGTTCTAGGATCTCTCTTTACTCCACCAAAAGTATAAAGTTGCTCTAAATAGATATCTTTTACACTGGTTTTAATTTCTAAAGTACGAAGTGATGCTTCTTCCAAGGATTCATCCATTTTAACAAAACCACCAGGTAAACACCATTTATCAATAAAAGGATGATTATCACGATAAACAAGTAATATCTGTAATCTTTTATCATTAAGTTTTCTTATATCTTCATTTTCTATTTCATCAATTGAGAACAATAAATTATCAACTGTAACTGATGGCTTCTCAAAATCTGATATATCATAGTTCTTTAAAAATTGTTCTTCAGTTAAACCATTTTTATCCTTCTTCACTAAAATCACCTCTATAACCATATCTTACCATATTCTCACTATTTTTTATAGGTGGGAGTGTAAAATTTATGAGTGTTTTTATTGTGTAATTTTTTGATTTTTTGATATGCTTCTTCATTTACAGGTTTGCCATAAATTACACTTTCTACATCATCATATTTAATTCCCATTTTTGCCTCATCTGTTTGATTTGATAAACCATCACTAGGTTCTTTATAAAGAATGTCTTTTGGAACTCCTATATAATCTCCAACAGCTAAAACTTCTCTGACAGTTAAATCACCAAGGACACTTATATCATTTATATTATCGCGTCGAGATAGACGGTCTCGACTCACCTTTCTTTCTACTTAGTGAAAGGTTTGTCTAACCACCCCTCACAGAACCGCACGTGCCCTATTAAGGCATACGGCTCTTCATATAATCTTTGAGTTCTCTCTTATAATCCTTATTGCTCTTTTACCATGACAACCTTTAGTTTCTAGCACTATTCATGTTTTGCTTTAAGACACGATTATATGCTAACCCCTTCGCTCCATATACTTCATCACTACTATGAGTTAGTCCGACTTCTTATATATCTTCTTTAATATCTTTTGTATAATGTTTCTCGATACTAAATACTCCGTATACTTCATGGCTCATTTCCTTCCAGATTGGAGAATATATAAGACCTCTCAGGTACGCACAATATAACAGTGTAGAACTCGCCATGCTCACAGATGCCGTGGAAACCTCCATTACCTCGCTTAACGGTAATTTTGTCTTGTCTGCTGTTTAGGTGACAACATCGATTTTCCAAATTTTTATACTAACGACACTCAATCACTTCACGCTTTCGCATTACGCTCGAACTCTTTCTTGTCTACGCTTAAATCTAACCTCACGGTTTCGACTCCAAGACTAGATACTGGCTTCTTGCTAAGAATTACCAGATGGGATTCACGCCCATTATATACTGCACGCCGAACTGACGCACCACCTCTAATTAATTATCTCATAATAGAGGATTTTCCATAAAAATAAGTGGACCATTTTTCAATTAATTTTATTGAATTAATGGACCACTTTTAGATTAACAAATACATTTCGATCAATTTTGGATATTTTTTTATCTATCAATTTCATAAACTTTTAATAAAAGACCTGATTATTTTTTTGATTCAAGCGTTAAATAGTACAAGTTGAAATTGGCGGACGCTTTGAGCATAATAAAACGAGTAGTAATTACTCGCTTTCGCCTGAAGCACCAAGCATTATACTTGTAGCGAAACCACCTTTATGTGTTCGCTTGAGTGACATATGGCGTCCCTGAAACGATTTGAACGTTCGACCTGCCCCTTAGGAGGGGTATATCCATCTCCTAAGGGAACACCTTTGCTATATCTTGCAATCCCTTATAATATAAGGGTTTCTTTTAATTTTATCTTATTTTTTCTGAACTTGTTTTTATATGAGGTGCCGTAAATTGGTGCCATAACACCTTAATTTTAGGCATTTTGCATGTTTTTCATCATTTCATCAAACCTATCTGCACATGCATTTTTACTTTCTTCGAATGCATGAGTGTATATTTCCATAGTGATTGATGTATCTGAGTGACCTAATCTCTTACTAACAGTCTTAGGGTCAACACCAGAATTGATTAATAAACTTGCACAAGTATGTCTCAACTCGTGAAAACGTATTGGGTCTAAGTTATACTTCTTAACAATCTTTCTAAGAATATGGTCACATGTACCTGGGAACATATATTCTCCCTCTTTGGAAGTAAAGATTCTGTCATCCTTACCAGTCCATTTTCTTTTGTTCCATTTCTTATATGCCTCTTGCCATTCTTTATATTCAAGTAGGACTTCGATTGTTGATTCACTTATCTTGATTGTTCTGATTGATGATTCTGTCTTAGTTATCTTTTCATCAATAACACCTTCACAAACTTTAAGTGATTTTGTTATGCTTACCATTCTTGTATCAAAGTCTATATCTGACCATCTAAGTGCACATATTTCACTTCTACGAGCACCAGTATCAAGTGCCAACATTATAAGTAATTTGTACTTAATAGATTCATTTTCAAGAACATCTAAAAGTTTCTTGACTTGATTAACATCATAGAATCTTTTTTCCTTATGGTCTTTCTTTGGCTTGATAGTTTTTAAGTTAGGATTCTTATCTATAAGTTCCCACTTAATTGCTTGATTGAACATAACATTTATAACTTTCTGATAGTTCTTCATGGTATGATAACCAACTTCTTTTACTTTCTTACCAGTTTTAAGTTTTTGGTACATGTTATCTAATGTAAGAGGTGTAATCTCTCTTATCTTTTTACTACCAATTATAGGATTGATTCTTGCAAGTGATGTCTTATATCCATGAGTAGTAACATTTGAGATATTTGGCTTACAATATTTTTCAATAAATAAGACTGACAAATCCTCGAATGTTAAGTCACTTATCTTTTTTGATTCTCCCACATGGTAGAACTCAGATTTAAGTTCTGCCTCTTTTTTTGTTGCCTCTGACTTAGAACCTTCAAAGTTAAAAGTTTTTCTTTTACGATTACCTAATATATCATAACCAAGTTCAATAGTTATCTTGTATTTATTTGTATCAATTTTCTTGATTGCCATATTTAATTCTCCCTTCAAACATGGCATAAAATACATCAACTATCTATGTATATTATACCACATTTTGGCCGTTTCCCCTAATACAAAAGGATACTTTTTTTCATTTCTACTTTGTTATTTTCAACCCACTCATTAATCTCTTTTATGTCAAACTTTATTCTATTTCCAAACTTATAATGAGGTATCATTTTGGCTCTGACCAATTTTCTTAAATATGGAACTGATACATCCAAATAGTTTGAAACTTGTTTAATATCACATAATTCTTTGGTCAAAGCCAACACCTCCTAACAATTAAAAATTAAAATCTTCACCATACAAAAACGCTGACATCATTTCTGAGTATAAATTATTTATACATTCTTCAAGTTGAATATGATGGAATGAATCTAAATAAGATTCTGGATAATCTCCACTTTCTACACAATTAATTGCTTCCAATACTCTTAGAACTATTGGTGATGAGTAATCAGTAAAATGCAATTCTTCTATACCAAATTGTTGATAAACTACCCACCATAATACATCATCATATTCTTTATCAACTACATCAGTATAAATAGGCACATCAGTCACAATGGATAAAACTAGTTCGATTTCTTTTAATAAATCCTCATAGTCTATACCTTCAATATCTTGTGTCCTATAATAATTCATAATATAGTACTCAACTACCAAATTGATTTTCTTTTGGAAATCTTTTGAGACATTATAACTAAACTTAGTTAACTTAGTTATTGAATCTTGTAGTATTCCTCTTAAATTATCTATTGTAACAACCCCATGTTCATTTCTTATCTTATCTTTTAATTTCATAATTTCTACCTTCTTTCGTTAGCATAAATTATATTGGCCAATCAAGAGTATGCTTTCTCTTGTTGATTAATATTCTATATTAATTAGGAACCTAAAATCTGCCCCTATAAAGCACATTTCTATTGAATCGGTGTTCGATTCTTGTTCGGTATCAAAGCAAAAAAAATAAGAGGACTAATGTCCTCTAATCTATATAATTTCTTTTTAAGTTACATCCGGATTCTTTGACTATACCTTGTTTTTCTAAAAACTTCATAAGTTGTTGAATCTCTGTGCAAATCTTTTTTAACTTTTCTTCTGATGGTGAAGTAGTATAACTATTATACCAGTAGCACATCTTGTCATAGTAGTTTATACACTTTCTATCTCGACTTTCTTTTATGTCTGAATGTTCTTTTATATATTTATCTAAAACTTCAAAAGAACTATCATTTCCTTTATCTAATGAATTGTTAAAGTCTACCAATGCATTATAAGTATAGTAAACATCACAAGTGACTTTCTCTTGAATCCTATAATCACCACAATTACTCATAAGAGTTTCATCATACCTAAACATCTTTAATCCGTTAGTCTTGTTATTATAAAACTCTGTACTCGTTGGCAACTTATTTGTTCTGGTACTATAAATAATCAAAAGACATCACTTCCTTTTGGTCAACTATTATATCATAAATCTTATAAAATAAATGGTATAATAGTTTATTGAGGTGATTATCGTGACAAAAAAAGCAGAAAATGAAGAAGTAAAAATAACAGTTATTAGTAATGACAAAGAAGAAACATTAGAAGAAATCCAAGAAAAAATAAAATCTTCCGAGTATCTAAATAGTATTACTACAATGTCCTCTACAATGAGTAAATTGTCTAAAAGCATTATTGAATCATACCAACCTATACTTAATAATATAAATAGAATAAATGGATTCTATTCTGGATTAGAAGAAACAATAAAAAAAATATCTGAAATGCAAAAAACAATAATGCCAGATATAATAAATAATGCTATTGAATCCTCAAATAAATTATCTAATAATTTAAGTAAGATAATAAATTCATATAACTTTGATAATTTAATGAATATCGCCGTAAGTTCGAAACTTCAAACAACATTACAAGAATTAACTAAAGTAATAAAAACTTTCCATATTGGAGATTTATCTGGATACGAAACTGAATATTTAAAAAATAATTTTTGGGTACTACCATATGATATAGAATATAAAGATATAAATAGTTTAACTTCATTATCAAACGAAGAATTTAATGCAAAAATGTTAGAACACTTCACAAATGATAGAATAAATAATTTAGTTGATATTTGTATTAAAAATGAAGATAAAAAAGATAAAAAAATTTTACTTAAACAAGTTCAAGATAACATCGAAATGGGTAATTATTCAATTTGTAATGTTGCCTTAATTAATTATCTAGATGGACTAACACTTAATTTGATAGATGAATCTTCTCCCAAAAAGCACACTTCACATTTTGTAATTGATGCTTTGCATAAATATTATGAAACACATGACTCATATTTAATGTTTTTAAAAGTAGAAGTACTATTAAATTTTTATAATTCTATATATGAATCTGATGATTTAAAAAATCCAACCAAAAATGATGTTAATAGAAATACTACTTCTCATGGTGCAAAATTTTCAAATGAAAAAATTGATACATTAAGATTATTAAATACCATATGGTACATACAAGAATTTATTAAAGAAACTGATTTTAAAGATAAATTTATTCTTACCAATTCTAATGCCAAAGAAAAAAAAGATAAATACACATTAAAAAATAGAGATGATAACTAATATCACCTCTATTTTTTATTATATTTTGGATAACTCTGAATTGGTCTACCATATTGACCAGACAAATCCAAACAAGTAGGACATCTATAACTGAATCCTTCTTTAATCATTATGTCTTTAATAACATTTATGACCATTTTACTTTTTAGCATTTCAACTAAATGGGCTTTCTCTTTGTATTCCTCATGACCATCTTTTAACTTACCAACTAAGTCTTCTTTTTGTTTTTCTCGTTCGACTTCTTTTTCGTACTTTTCAATTTCCTTCCTAATCATAAGTTGAGCATACTCATCATCAATATTTAAACTTATAGTCTTATTATCTAAGTCTAATAATCTTAGCAAATCATTATTTGACATATTAAACCTCCTTTGAGTTAAAGAAGTTTTCCCAATCACTTCTCTTAACTATATAATTTCTTCCATGCTTTTTAGCTTTGACTATATGACTACTAACAACCTTTCTTACATAAACCAATGTAACTCTGTACTCATCACATATTTCATTCAATAGTAAATATTCTTTCTCCATGAATCATGCCTCCTCATATAAAGAGTAGTTGAATACAGAATAAAATCTAAAATAGTGTTATATAGTATGACTTAGTCGCATAAAAAAATCGCGTCTAAAATCGACACGAACATTTGTTTCTATATATACCTGTTTTTGCTTGTTTTTAAGCCAATACAGACACTTTTATAGAAGACTAGACTAATTCTATTCCAGAAGTTTTTCGTAACAGAGAGATACCGGATTTTGCTTCAAATCAAACTACCCCGGGTGGGGTTTAGTATAAACCGATATTTTGCTATCAAAAACCAATGGTAACCCCAAATTGACTCGACCGATTTTCTTTTCTCTTTCTATCAAGAAGGGGGAACAATTTTATTATGAACGAAGTGAATAATAAAATTGCTTAGGGGGATAATTAATCTTTCTCTCTTCTTATAATACTTAACAGAAGGTCTAATTATTATATATAATATAAATATATTAAAAGAATGAAGTATATAACCTAAGGAAATATACTTATACTTACTATCTTTTATATCTACCAATAGGTATATATATAAATACCCCTTAATATATATCTATATAGTAGCAAAGTATCCTCGAAACTCAACTTTCTGTTAACAAAAAAAGCAACTCTGTTAAAGTTGCTCTATAAGTTCAAAGCATTGCTCAATCTTCTTAACAATTTTTTCTTGTTCTTCAAGTGGTGGCAAAGGTATAAGCAAAGAGTTTAATTTCTTTTGGGTAACTTGGTTAATAGTCATAGTATTTGTATTCTCTGATAATTGATTATAATAGCATTTTGATTGCATAAACCAATAGACATACTTGTAATAAGGGGTTCTAAATATTGTCATAAATGCACCATAAGTCATAGATTCTGTCATATTCTTTAATAAACAAGATTTTCCAACTAATCTTTTGCTACCATTTCTAGCACAAATTAGAATATCGTTTTCTTTAATTATTTTATTATCGTTTACTTTGCAATCAACTCTTACTATATCTTTCAAATCCAATTTACCATCTTGAATATTGCTACTTCTTAATACTATTATGCCATTATCTTTTATATTTTCTGGCTTGTATGTTAAACCTATACCGGAGGTACCAATATTTTCATATTTGCACCATATCCATTTCTGTGGTATATCAAATAATCCATTTTCTTCTTTTTCTTTTAAAGATGATAAACTATTGTCACTACTTATCAAAGTACCATGAATAGCACTATCTAATATCTTTTCTTTCAAATATCCTTTTAATTTTTCTTTCTCTTGGTCATTTTTTTCTTTTCTATCAATTAATTCAAATAATTCTTCAATTTTGTTTACAATACTAATTTGTTCTTTAATTGAAATTGGATACTTTATATTAAAATCTTGTAAATTACCTAATCTTATGTACGGTATTGCTGCACCAAACATTTTATTTTTATTATAATCAGACCAATAAGCCATAAAATAATATAGAGCATATTTAATTTCAATTTTATCAGTAAGTGTAGACAACAAATATGTACGTTGGTATGCTTCAAACTTTCCAGAATAAAATAAGCATACACCAACATTAGCACCATTTCCTGGTAAAATTAAATAATCTCCATCATAAGAATAACTATCACTTTTTATTGGGTCAATAGCACAAGTATAAAAATTATATTTACCATCACTACTACCAAAATTCGCATCCTTTTTACCAGTTTCGATATTAAATAAGTTTTTACAAGACTCAGTATTACAACTACATTTATTAATTTTGTTTTCAAAAAAATCTAAAAGAATCTTTTGTTTTAAAGTACTATTATTCATTTAGTATACCTTCTAACTTAGAAAGTATTTCTGAATTATCTTTTGTAAGTTCTTTCATTCTACTAATTATTTCTTCAATAGTATAAGACTCGGTTTCATCAACTTTATTCGGATTTTTTATATCCATGTTGTAGTTTTTCAAATCGTCAACTTTGACAAGCCACGCTTGTTCATTTTCTACACGATTATTCCACCATTGTTTAATTTGATTAAAATGTTGTCTCTTTATTGGGTTTGTTTTAGTAAATCTTGCTTGTCCCTCCGGAAGTTCTAAATCATAATACCATATTTCTTTTGTTCCGTTAGAATCTCTATTAAAGAATAAAAGATTTGTAGTAATAGAAGTGTAAGGAGCAAACACACCTTCTGGAAGTCTTACAATAGTATGTAAGTTAAACTCTTTAAGAAGTTTTGCTTTGATATTATTTTTAACACCATCTCCAAATAAAATACTATCTGGTAATACTATACCGGCACGACCATTATCTGATAGTTTTTCCATCAATAATGCCATGAATAAATCGGCAGTTTCCTTAGTTTGGAACTCTTTTGCAAAGTTAGTTGAAACACCATCTTCTTCAATTCCACCATAAGGAGGATTAGTAACAATTACATCAACCTGATTCTTATCACTAAATCCAGAAACTTCACCAGTAAGAGAGTTTCTATGTTCTATGTTAGGTATATCAATTCCATGTAATAATAAATTAGTCATACATAGTGCATAAGGAAGTTGTTTCTTCTCAATACCTTGTATATTCTTTTGAATTAGTTCTACATCTTCTGATGACTTAATTTGTTCTGTCTTCTCATAATGTTCAATAGCACAAGTTAAAAATCCACCGGTACCACATGCAAAGTCTATCACGACACCATTCTTAATACAACAAACTTTTTAGAGTGAATACGATTTAACATATATAATAAGAAAAGTTTTGTAAGTGAATAGGATTTAAAGGCACAAAAATAAGAGCCTTTCGGCTCCTA
>JAQVWT010000072.1 GCA_028709545.1 Bacilli bacterium | reverse complement strand
ATCAATTAAGAGGTCGTGCAGGACGTCAAGGAGATCCGGGATATTCACAATTTTTTATTTCTTTTGAAGATGAATTAATGATAAGATTTGGTACTGAAAAAGTAAAAACCATGATTCAAAATTTAGGTTATGATGAAAATCAACCTTTAAGATCAAAAATGTTTTCTAGAAGTATCGAAAGCGCTCAAAAGAAAGTTGAAGGAAATAACTATGATAATCGTAAAAATTTATTAGATTATGATAACATAGTAAGTGAACAAAGAAAATTAATTTACAATAAAAGAAATGAAATATTAGATGTTGATGACATGAAAGATATTTCTAATCAAACATTATCTGATTATGTAGGAGCTTATATTGATCCATTTATAACTACCAAAGAAGGAATTAAAGAAGAAGATTATAATTCAATAGTAAATCATTTTAATAATATTTTATTAAGAAATAGTAAAATTGAAATTACAGATATTAAAAAAATAAAATCAGGTCAAATAGTTGATTATTTATCAAATATTTTAATTAAAGATTATGAAGAAAAATTATCTTATATACCACGAGAAATAAGCAATGATTTTGAAAGATATATCTCACTTAGAGTTATCGATGAAGCTTGGGTAGGTCATATCAATTCTATGGAACATTTAAGAGAAGGTATTGGACTAAGAGGTTATGGCCAAACAAATCCACTACAAGCTTATGCTTTAGAAGGATTTCAAATATTTGACAGTATGTTAGATACTATTGATTCTAATATTGCCAACTTCTTATTAAAAGTTGAAATTAAACAAAATATTGAACCAAAAAGGAAAACTGTCATTCATACTAATGATGGTAAAGAAAGTGTTAAAACTGCACCGAAAAAGAGTCAAAAAATTGGCCGTAATGAACCATGCCCATGTGGCAGTGGTCGCAAGTATAAGCAGTGTTGCGGAAAGTAAGTAATTACATGGGTTTGCGAGGATTTTGTAAATATTGAAATATGCATAATTTTGCACTTAAATACAAATTAGATACAAGTTACAAATTTGTAAAAATGCTATAAAACGCTTATAAATAAAGGGATAAACGAGATTTAACTATCTTGATTTATCCTTTTGTTCTATAATATAAATTAAAAAATGTTGCAATATAATAAAAAGGAGATATTATGTATGGATTCAGAAAAAAATAACGAATATCTAAGTAAAGGAGATATAATACTATATTTGATGTTGAATAAATTTTTTTTAGATATGAATATAAGATATCCTCAAGACACATATAGGAAAAATTTTATAAGAACAATGGAAGAATTAAATGAAAATTTAATAAATGGACCAACAGCATCTAAAGAAAATTATGATAAAATGATTAGCATTATTTCAACGTTAAGATATATTGATTCGTTTTCTTTAACAAAGGATGAGGTATTTGATTACATTGATACAAAAAATATAGAAATTCCAGATAGATGGTTTGTTAATAAAGAAGATAAAAAAACATTTTGCAGTGGGAAAAAGGTATTAGGTTTTATAAGAGACGCATTTTCGCACAGTAATATTAATGAATTATATAAAATATCCAAAGATGGTAAATTTATTTTAATAGACATGAAAGGAACAAAAACGAAACCTTTATTATTAAAAATTCCGAAGGAAGATATAGAAATATTAGTAAAGTATACAATTTTTTCATCTAATACATATCCTACAACAGGAATTGAAATTGATAATACTAAAGAAATTGATTCGAAGGATCCATCATCTTTTTTTGATAGATTTACATTTGTTAGATTTTTTTACGGAAAAAAAATATCAGATAATACAACTTTGTATGATAGAGCTGCAATATCAAGGCTAGATAGTAAAAATGTGCAAAGAATATTGTTAGAAAAAGCTGAACAATTTGGTGCAGAAAAAAGAATCTATGAATTAACTAAAATTCAGAAAAAGGAAATGTTAAGGAAATTTAAAGAGATAGCAAGCAGAAAGGATATATTATCTAATGCTTCACAATTGATAAATTTTATAAATTATTATATGAAATTAATTTTACCTATTGGCATGTATAAAGCGTCATTTAATTAAAATGAAAATGTATTTATTTATGAGAATTTTATAAGTAATTGGGATAATTCAAATTGGGAATATAATAAATATATGCAAAATATAGTAAATACATATATGAGCAATTATGGTAAGAAACAAAAAGGAAATTTATTATATGATGCATTTGGAAATAATACCGAAGATATTAATTTAGTTTTAAAATATATATCAGATTATGAAGCGAGAAAAATGAATAATTTTGCATTAATGGCAAGTTTCTATTTTAGAAGTATAGATAATCAAGAGACATTTGATTGTAAAGAAAGAACAATTCCAATTAATAGGCTTAGAAACGCGTTCGCACATGGAAGATGGGGAATTAGTGAAAGAGGAGATTTTCATTTATATGATTGGTCAGGTGGAATAAAAAATGAATTAAATCCTAGCTGGGAATCAAATATTAGCATTGAGGAATTACTTGAAGGGATTATGAAAAATTTCTTTAAATCTTTTGATATGAGTAACATTTCTATAGATTTGTTGGAAAATGATGAACGGAAGATAAAAAGATAATTGTTAGATACATATTTAGATACAAATAACTAGCGAAGCTGGGTGCAATAGAGTGGAGTAAAATGCAATTTTACAAGAAAAAGTGGGATGAAATGCAGTCAAGTGTAGCCAAATGAATGAATTTTAAAGTCCATGTGGCAGTGGCAAGAAGTATAAGCAATGTTGTGGCAAATAACTTGCAAACTCAATTAATATAAGGGGAAATGCGAGTTTTTCTTTTATCATAAATATTCAATATTTTACAAAAAAATGTCCCTTAGATAAGATTTAGATACGATTTTTTCGTATGTAATTCATATATAAAATACAAGCAGCATATTAAAAACTTGTTGTTCATGCTAAATTAATTAAAACTCAACAAAAATAAAAAACACTATTTAAAAAAATCAAATAGTGTTTTTTAATGTTAATATAAGTGAAAAAATTGATATAATGGTATTAAGCAAGGGAGAATGTTTATATTTATCAATTTTTGTAACTCTAGAATTATTTCATGTTAAATAATATATTTTTAAAGTAATATTAGTGTGAGGTGAGAAAATATATGAATCAAGAAAAGATAGGAAAATTTATTGCCAAGTGTCGTAAAGATAAAAAAATGACACAAACAGAATTTGCTGAAAAACTAAATGTGACAGATAGATCAATTAGTAATTGGGAGAATGGTAGAAACATGCCGGATTTATCATTATTTAAACCATTATGCGATGAATTAGGAATTACAATTAATGATTTAATAAGCGGTGAAAAAATAAGTAAAGATAATTATCAAGAAAAATTTGAAGAAAACATTGTTAATACAATTGATTATTCTACAAAAAAGATAAATAAATATAATCATACAATAACATTAATATTAATTATATTTGGACTATTTATATCTCTTTCAGCTATAATGATTTTTCCAAGTGAAAGTAGCTGGGGTTCAATATATTCAGTATTTGGAATTATTATATTTGTTATAGGTATTTTTAA
>JAQVWT010000071.1 GCA_028709545.1 Bacilli bacterium | reverse complement strand
TTAAGCGAAGCGCCTTAAAAAAGAGAATAAAGAGATATCACTTGCTTGAAAAAACACTGTAAAAAAAAGAGTTAACCTAATTTTTGTGACTTGTCACAAAAAAAATTTCTTACTTTTTTATCCACAACGTGAAAACGATGCTTAACTTTTTATAACAATATGTCCTAAAGAAAATTTTTAATAAGTGTACTTAACTAAGTTAAGTGCATTTTTGAATGTTAGAAGAAGTAGATGGTAATTATGAGCTTAATGCAATTAAAGAAAAGAAAGTTAGATGACTTTCTTGTAATGATTAATATTATAAAGATGGACATTAAATATTATTGTTATCCCAGTCTAATGTTTATAATTTAAATTAAAAATACATTAGTTATTTCATTTCACTAATGTATTTTTTAAGTGTTCTAGCATTTGGTCCAAATATAATTTTTAATTGATTGTCTATTTCTACTATTCCTTTAGCACCTAACTTCTGAATCGCATCTTTATCAACAATAGTTACGTCTTTTAAGGTTACTTTAAACCTTGACATATTTACTTCAGTATCTAAGATATTATCTTTACCACCTAGATATTGAACTAATTTATTGATTTCAAATGTAAAATTCTTTTTATTAAGTTTTAATATAACTAAAGATATAATAGCTAAAACAAAAAATATAATTAAATATTGCCACCACATATTTATCACCACTATAAGTATACACTAAAAATGCAAAAAATAAAATCACTAATTTGAGATTAGTACATAAAATATAATGAGTATATATGAAAGGGTGAAATATATGTGTAATAATGAACGCTCTGGAAAAGGGAATTGTATTAAGGAAATATTAAAAGTTATAAATGTACTTCAAGAAAATGCTTGTCCAAACAATTGTACTGATTCATGTGATAGACCAATATTAGGAGGAGGCACGAATTGTGTAGTATTTAATACTAGACCAATTCAATTATTTACTTGCTGCGGTAATGGTATACCATTTAGTATGCCAGTAAGTAAAGATTTTATCGAAGTTTGTTCTACTACAACTGGGCTGAATCCATCAGATGATTGCTCATCAGTATTTAGAGTTGAAAAATTAGAAGGAAATTGTGCTACTTTTAGAGTTCTAGTTCCTAATCCAGATACAAATACATGCATGACTCCATGGGTTGCAACAAACAGCTTCTTTACAATGGATTTAGATTGTGTTTGCGCAGTTCGTTGCTTAAGCGACAGCTTCGTTGATTGTGTTTAAAAAATGAGGTAAACTCATTTTTTTTCTGTGGTTTTTTCACTAAGTATTGCAAAAATTAAACATGTTATATAATTAATTTAAGAGGTAGTACAATTTTAATGAATAAAAACTTTTACTGATCGTAAAAGTTTTTTAAATATTCTTTATAGGCTTTATATTCAAAAGTATCGGTTATTTCTTTATATGGTAATTTTTTAGCTTCTAAAATATCTTTAACTATATAATCGGTTAAGTGAGGATTTCTAATGAGTAGGGGACCAATTAAATAAGTTCCAAAGAAATTATTCTCAAGATATCCCTCAAATGAAGATTTATAATTATCAGCATGTCCTTCAATGACACTAAATAAATGATTATCGCTCATTTGCATTACACATGAGCGGTTTTGAAATCCGAGTATTGGATCTAGTCCACCAAATTCCATAAGTGATTCGCCAACAATTCTTACGGGATTTTGTTTTACATAATAGTCAAATATATCTAAGGCTTTATGTTTTTCATTGTCTCTTTCAATAAATTTACCAAATATTTCATGAGAGTTACCAGTTGAAATAAAATACTTATTATTTTTAATTGCCGTTTTAAATTTACTTATATATTTTCTAAAATCTTCTAAGGCAATTAATAAGTTATCTTTAGTTCCGCTTCCCATATAAAACAAATCATATTTATTAAAATTTATTTTATCACCTACTGTTAATAAATCTATATTTATATCTACTCCTTGTTTAATAAAAGCGTCTTTAAGGGCAACAATATTTCCTTGTTCTCCATATAGATTTAATAAGTCATAATATAAGTGAGCTATATTAATTTTCATTATGATCACCTTCTTCTTCGCTTGTTAATAGTTTAGTTAAAATATCCGTCATATCAAAGCAAACCATTGTAAATATATTGCCTGTACTATTTTCTTTTAATAAAGAGATTATATTATTAATATTATCAACAAGGATTAAGAGTTCAGGATTAATACCTGAATTTATTAATCTGGCTGCTACATCAAATCTAAACCTACCGATACAAAATATCCGGTCGATATTCTTAGTATCAAGAATATTAAAGTCAACATCATATAACCAAGATAAATCATTATATTTATATCTTCTTGATACGTTATCAAAACCGAGAATTATTGTTTTATTTCCTTTTGTTTGATTAATATAAGTTAAACTTTGATTATAGCTTAAATTATTTTCGTTTTTACTTTCGAGCATAATAATATCACGCGTTTTTAATTTTAAACTTCTCATTCTTTTCGAAGTAACTTTATTAATATTAAGTGCTTTTAGTAATTCTTCTTCTTTGATGCCAATTTCTTTACATAAAGTATAAGCTGCTAAAGTATTATAAGCATCAAAGAAGATGTTTTTGTTTAAAGATGTTTTATTATTATTAATAACAATCGTTTTTTTATCTAAATCAATTTGAGATGCTTCATAGTCGATACTTCTTTTATAGTCACAAGACTTACATTTATAGCCTCCTAGATGTCCATAATGATAATAATCATATATTAGCTTAGATGAGCATACTGGGCAGTAGGCAGCATCTAAATTATTACTATAAGGCTTGTTTAAACTATATTTAGTTTTAGCTATTCCAAAAGTAGTAAGTTTTCCTTGATGATCTAAACTAAATTTATTAACAATCGCATCATCAGCATTAATTATTAAATGAGTATTAGAATCAAAAGATTCGTTTATTTTTTTAAAAATAATATCTGGGTTGCCATTTCTTGATGACTGGTCTCTAGTGATGTTGGTAATAACTAAATGAGTTAAAGTACTTTTTTTAAAAATATGTTTGATATAAGATTCATCAAGTTCTACTACTAGAACATCAGCTTTTAATCTTCTTGTTAAAAAGTTTGTATTATTTAAAACTAATGTCGTTGCTCCATTTAAAACATTAGAGCCAGATTTATTCCACACTACTTTTAAACCAGAACTTTTTAGGATATGAGCAATATAATTAGTTGTACTTCCTTTTCCGCTTGATCCAGTTACGCCAATTACATATTTTGGATATTTTATTTTGGTTAAAATATATGGATTAAATTTTAAAACTATACTTCCGGGAAGAACAGTTCCATCTTTGTTAAATAGTTTACTAAATATTTTACATAGTAATGTTATTAGTTTATTAATTATTATAGATATGTTTGTCATACTTCTTTCACCTGATTTGATTATAACTTACCTTATTATTATTAGCAATTATCTTTTAAATATAATTGACAAAGAGACTTAGATAGGGCAATCGCTTAAAAAGTTAACGTAAAGTAAAAACGAGGTACAATTTGATTAACAATTGTACCTCGTTTTTTTCAAAAAATATTTATACATTAGAAAAATTATAATGTAGGTAATACATTAAA
>JAQVWT010000027.1 GCA_028709545.1 Bacilli bacterium | reverse complement strand
AATCTTAGAAAGGAGAACAGTAATGGATGAAAATAAATTACAAGTAATAAATAAAATTTTTAATAATGACAATATTAGAACTGTCTGGAGTTCAGAAGAAGAAAAGTATTATATAAGTATTGTTGATGTTGTAGGAGTTTTAGCCGAAAGTAAAGAACCTAGAAAATATTGGAATTGGTTGAAAAATAAGATAAAAAAAGAAGAATTATTTGAAGTGTCTAGTATTACTAGACAGTTGAAATTAAAATCCCAAGATGGAAAATATAGAAAAACTGATGTGTGTGATATAGAAGGAATATTTAGAATAATAGAATCAATTCCATCTAAAAATGCAGCACCTTTTAAGGATTGGCTAGCAAAACTTGGCAGAGAGCGAATCGATGAAACTTTTGATCCTTCTTTAGCGCTTCAAAGAGCAATTGATTTGTACCGCGCTAAGGGATATGATGAGAATTGGATTGCTAAAAGAGTTAAGGCATTACAAGATAGAAAACAATTAACGGATGTATGGAAAGAAGGCGGGATCAAAGAAGGATTAGAATATGCTATTCTTACAAACGAAATTTACAAATCATGGTCTGGAATGACTGCTAAAGAATACAAACAATTAAAAGGACTAAGAAAAGAGAATTTACGTGATAATATGGATAATACCGAATTAGTGCTTACAGATTTATCAGAAGAAGCAACAAAAAGGATTGTAGAAGAAAATAAACCTAGTGGGTTAAAAGAAAATATACAAGTTGCTCGCAAAGGTGGTAATATCGCTAAAATTGCTAGAGAAGCGTTAGAAAAGGAAATTGGAAAATCAACAATAACGCCAGATAACAAACTAAATTATGAGTATATCGATAAAGACAATAAGGATTTAATAGAAAATAAATAGAAAAACAGATCAGGAGGAAAATATGTTCAAAATTCATAGTAATTATAAACCAGCTGGTGATCAACCAGAGGCAATTGAAAAATTAGTCCGCGGTATAGAAAAAAGCGATAAACATCAAGTTCTTTTAGGTGCGACTGGAACTGGTAAAACTTTTACTGTTGCTAATGTAATTGAAAGAGTTCAAAAGCCAACTCTAGTACTTGCTCATAATAAAACACTAGCAGGTCAGCTTTACTCTGAATTTAAAGAATTATTTCCAGAAAATAGAGTTGAATATTTTGTTTCTTATTACGATTATTACCAGCCAGAGGCATATGTTCCTTCAAGTGATACATATATTGAAAAAGATTCGAGTATTAATGATGAAATAGATGAGTTAAGACACGGGGCAACAAGCGCGCTTATTAATAGTAAAGATGTAATTGTTGTTGCATCTGTTTCATGTATTTACGGAATTGGTGAGCCAGAAGAATATAAAAATAATATGCTTATTTTAACGGTTGGCGATCAAATAAAAAGAAATCAAATTATTGATAGATTAGTTTCAATGACTTATGAAAGAAATCAGCTTGATTTCCATCGAGGAACTTTTAGAGCTAATGGAGATACTATAGATATTGTTCCCGCTAGTGGGCGAAAAAATGGAATAAGAGTTGAGCTTTTTGGAAATGTTGTTGATAAAATAAGTGAGTTTGATGTTTTAACTGGGGCAATAATTCAAAATATAAAAAATATCAGTATTCATCCAGCCAGTCACTTTGTTACAAGTGATGAAAAGATGATTGAAGCAATAAAAAGAATTGAAAAAGAAACTGATGAGCGTTTAAAATACTTTAAAGAAAATGGTAAATTAATTGAAGAACAAAGACTTAGGGAAAGAGTTAAATACGATATTGAAATGCTTAAAGAAACTGGTTTTTGTAGTGGAGTTGAAAACTATGCTAGACATCTTGCGCTACGTGATGAAGGCGAAACTCCTAGTACTCTAATTGATTTTTTTCCAGATGACTTTTTACTGGTTGTTGATGAATCACATGTAATGCTTCCCCAAGTAAGAGCAATGTATAACGGTGATAGAGCCCGCAAACAAACTCTTGTTGATTACGGTTTTAGACTACCAAGTGCTCTTGATAACCGTCCTCTTAAGTTTGATGAGTTTAACAATAAAATAAATCAAGTGATTTATGTTTCAGCAACTCCCAGTGATTATGAACTAGAACTAGTAAATAATAATGTTGTTGAAAGTATAATAAGACCAACTGGACTACTTGATCCAACAATTGAAATTAAAAAAACTGAAGGTCAAATAGATGATTTAATTCATGAAATTAATAAAAGAGTCGAGCTTAATGAAAGAGTATTAATTACGACATTAACAATTAGAATGGCTGAGGAATTAACTAATTATTTAAAAAGTTTAAATATGAAAGTAGCCTATCTTCATAGTGAAGTAAAAACCTTTGAAAGATTAAAAATTATTAGAGATCTAAGACTAGGAAAATATGACTGTATTGTGGGAATTAATTTACTAAGGGAAGGTCTAGATATTCCTGAGGTAAGTTTAATAGCGATTATGGATGCTGATAAACAAGGATTTTTAAGAAGTGCGCGAAGTCTAATTCAAACAATAGGTAGAGCTGCTCGTAATGAAAAAGGTCATGTTATTATGTACGCTGATAAAATAAGTGATGCGATGAAAAACGCTATTGACGAAACAGAAAGAAGAAGAAAAATTCAAGCAGATTACAATTTAAAACATGGTATAACTCCAAAAACAATTATCAAAGAAGTAAGAGAATTAATTTCAAATGAAGTTCTTGATGAAAAACCAGAAAAACTTTCTAAGACAGAAGAAAAAGACTTGATTTTAAGTATAGAAAGAGAAATGAAAAACGCAGCTAAAGAACTAGACTTTGAAAGAGCCATGGCACTACGAGACATCTTATTTGAATTAAAAAGTAAAAATAATTAAAAAAGAATCAACTATTAAGTGATTCTTTTAATATCTACAAGTTTCTTGAACTTGCTCAAGACCTAGCTTATCAGTTTCTTTAATATCAATTATTTCTGAATTTAGAAATAAATTAACATTATGAGTAATATCTATTTTTTTAGTTATTTTAAATGTAAACTCATAATTCTTTTTATCTTTAAATTTGAAAGAAGTTTGGGGCATATTAATTATATATTCATTTTCATCATTAAACTGTTTTATTTTTAAACGTTTTTCTTTTTCATAAACTTTAATTACATAAAATGTCTGTGTAAATTCACATGGTTTATCTAAGTCATAAATAGCTCTATTTATAAGCGTAAACAATCTAGCTTGATCATTTATATTTATATCATAATAGTAATAATCTCCATTATCATTTTTAGTTTGAATTAAATGTATTTTTTTATTTAAGACCCAGACATTTACCATTTTAGTTTCATCATCTATTATTTCAAGTATGTAATTGTACGTATCAACAGATATTTGTTTATCATCAATTATTTTGGCTCTAGAAATAATATCACTTATTTCTTTAAAGACATCTATATTATCAGTTTCTCCTAGTTTAAAATAATTATCTTTTATAGCTGTTGGATTTATAGTGTCATAAATAACTATCTTATTTAATACTTCTGTTCCATTCTTTTCTTCTAGTTCTTTTAAATTTTTAGGAAATAGTTGAAACTCATTTTTAGTTTCTTTTTCATTTGATGTTATAAACCGATAAAATAATGAAGTATAAGTAATAGTTCCATTCTTCAAATTATTTTTTATAGGAATTAATATAATTGCAATTACAATAATAAATATTAAAAATTTCTTTTTCATAAACTTTCTTCTCCTATAAATCAATCTCTATTAGTAAACATTAAAATATAGCGTAAAATTTCTAAAGCACTGGCAAGAACTCCAGCGACATAAGTAAGAGCTGCTGCTTTTAACATTTTTTCTGCCATATCAAGTTCTTCGTTATTAACTAGACTATATTTTGTTAATTCATTTTTAGCTCTAGTTGATGCGTTAAATTCAACTGGCAAAGTAATTAATTGAAAAAGTAGACCTAATGAAACAAACGCAATTGCTAAATATATTAAACCCAGTGATGATAAAATAAGACCAATAAACAAAATTATATAAGCAAGTTTTGTTCCTAAATTAACTATTGGAAAAATAAAACTTCTAACTTTCATAAACGCATATCCTTCTTTATCTTGGATAGCATGCCCGCATTCATGGGCAGCAATTGCATTTGCTGCAATACTAGTTCCTTTATAAACTTCACTTGATAATCTAATTATTTTTCTAGATGAATCATAATGATCACTCATCGTTCCTTTTGTTTCAACAATATACATTTCTTTTAAGCCATTTTCATCTAAAATTTTTCTAGCAACATCATATCCAGTTAATTTGCCTTTAGTCATTATTCTTTTATATTTGCTATATGTTGATGTAACATAACCTTGCGCAAGCAAAGGAATAACTAAAACAAGTAAATATAGTCCTAAATTTTCCACTATACACCTACTTCTTTATAAGTTGTGCCCTCTTTAGTATCAACTAAAGCAACTCCTTTTTCTAATAAATCTTTTCTTATTGAATCAGCTAGTTCATAATCTTTTCTTTTTTTAGCATTATCCCGAGTTTTTATCAGACCCATTATTGCATCATGATCTTCTCTTTTGCTTTCTTTTTTTAGTAAATCTAAACTTAAAACTTTATCAAAATTCTTAATTAATTCTAACTTAGTGTGCCCGTTTATTAGTTCGTTTTTTAATAAATCATAGACTAAAGTTATTGCATTAGCTGTATTTATATCATCTTCTAAATGACTAATAAACTTTTGATTATAAAATGCAAAGGCATCTTCATCAAGACTTCCCTCATCTTTAATTAAAGAGATCTTATTTTTAAGTTTTTTATATGCTTGCTCCGAACTATTTAGTGATGAGTAACTAAATAAGAGCTGCTTACGATAATGACTATTTAAACACATATATCTATAACTTAGGGGATTATAGCCTTTTTCTTTAAGCAAAGAAACTGTTAAAATTCCCCCATCACTTTTACTCATTTTACCTGTTTCAACAAGTAAATGCTCATTATGAACCCAGTAATTACACCATTTTCGACCAAGATATGCCTCACTTTGAGCTATCTCATTAGTATGATGAGGAAATATATTATCAACTCCACCACCATGGATATCAATAGAGCCACCTGCATAATGAAGACAAATCCCGCTACACTCAATATGCCAACCTGGATAGCCAGTTCCCCAAGGTGATTCCCACTTTAATTCTTGATTATCAAATTTTGATTTTGTAAACCATAAAACAAAGTCGGTTTTATTTTTTTTGCTTAAATCTTCTTCAACTCCATCACGAAAACCAATAACCATCTCATCTTCTTGATGATTAGTTAATTGGTAATAATCTGTTAGTTTTGATGTGTCAAAATAAACATTACCGTCAGATACATAAGCATAATCTTTTTCAATTAAAGTTTTAATAATATCAATATAATCATCAATATGACTTGTTGCTGGTGATACTATTTCTGGTACTTTATTATTAACTAAATCAAAATCAATAAAAAATTTGTCAGTGTAATATCTAGCAATATCCATTACACTCTTCTTCTCTTTTTTAGCGCTTTCAACCATTTTATCATCGCCATAGTCAGAATCATTGGTCAAATGCCCAACATCGGTAATATTCATTATTCTTGTTACTTCATAACCTAAATATCTTAAAGTCTTATCTAAAACATCATGTCCAATATAATTTCTCATATTACCTATATGAGCATCACTATAAACTGTCGGACCACATGTATAAAATTTAACCTTGCCCTCTTCATTTGGAACAAAATCTTCTATTTTTCTTGTTAATGTATTATATATTTTCATAAATACCTCCATAATTAATATATTATCATTTTTAAGGAGTAAATAAAAGTTTATTGTCGTGGTTAAAACCTATTTGACTATTATTTTCATTATTAAGTAAAAATATAATGGCATTATTTAGTAATACTTTTTCATTTTTATTATTAGATATATACCCTCTATGAATCATTGTATTTATTAAATTATGAAGAATTTTTCCAACCGAATTATAATTATTAAACATAATAATTGAAAATGGATATTCACATATCTCATCGTATAAATAATTACTCCCTAATAGTTTATTTAAACTATATTCATCATTATAATCTTCACAATCAATATTTATTAAATGAATATTTAAAGAATTTGCTAAGTATTTAATAACATCTTCTTTTTTATTTTTTTCATCACCATTTAAAATCATATATTTATTTGGTTTATCATCTTTAATAATATTAATAATATTTTTAATTATCTGTTCATTATACTTAATATAAAGTTCCTCTTTAAGAAGTTCTAATTTTTCATAATTAAAACATCCTAAATTAGTTCTGGCTGCAATAATATTATGAATATCTTCTTCACCAATAATTAATTTCTTAATATTGTTTTGATAGTTATCTAAAGTTTTTTTAGAACAAGCTGTATCAAGAACATCAATACATTTATCAGGATTATATAAATTGGGTAAATATACATCACACTCTTTTATTAAATAATTGATTGTTTTAGATGGAATCTTTAAATTATAATGTTCTTCAAAATTAGTTTTTACTTTAGACAATATTTTTTTCATATCAGCAAGTGATGGTTCATTTATTATAACTGGAGCAAATCTTCTTGTTAAAGCTGAATCTCTTTTAATATATTCATTATATTCACTTGTCGTAGTTGCACCTATTATTGACACATCTCCTCTTGCTAAATAAGGTTTTAATATATTAGCAGCATCTATTGAGCCATCAGATGCACCAGTTTTAACAATATTATGAATCTCATCAATAAATAAAATTATATTTTTATGATTAATAACTTCTTTGATTAAATTATTAACTCTTTCTTCAAATTCACCACGGTATTTTGTTCCCGCAATTAGCGATGCTGTATTAATTAAAATAATCTGTTTGTCTTTTAACTTTTCGGGAACGCATCCTTTTTTAATCATTCTAGCAAGCTCTTCAACAATTGCCGTTTTTCCAACGCCTGCCTTACCAATTAGTAGTGGATTGTTTTTATTTCTTCTAAGTAATATTTGCATTACCTCATCAAGTTCTTTTTCTCTTAGAAGTATTTTGTCATCACTCTTTTTTTCATTTAAGTTGATCCCGAGTTCGGTTGTAAAAACTGGTTTATTTATTTCTTTTGTTACTTCTTTAATTGAGACTCCCATATTATCAACTATTCTTAAGGCAATTCCATCAGTTTCATTAAACAGAGCTGAAAAAAGATATAAATCATCCATATTATCATGATTATCATATGATTTATTATAGGCGCTTTCAATAACTTGTTTAAGAAGAGGTGTATATAATATAACCTCACTTTTTTTACTAGATGTCCCGATAATTTTGATTAAACAAGTCCTAAAATTAGTATAAGTTAAATTATATTTATAACATACTTTTTTTATTTTATCTCTTTTTAAAAGCGACAATAAAAGATGCTCAGTTCCAACATAAGGATGTTTTAAATTCATCATTTCTGACTCAGCATCTTTTAATATTTTTGCTACTACTTGGTTATAACATTTATCCATTTAAAAAATCCTCCTTACAAATTATATGTTTATAATGAGGATAATATTTAAAATCTATTCATCGATTCTTTCTAATCTTAACTTATCAGCAAGAGTTGCTATAAACTCAGAATTAGTTGGTTTTGCCCGGTCATAATCAACCGAGTGACCAAAAATTTCTTCCATTAAATCATAATCGCCTCTTGACCAGCTAACTTCAATAGCATGGCGAATAGCTCTTTCAACTCTACTTGTTGTTGTATCGTATCTTTCAGCTATTTCTGGATACAACTCTTTAGTAATAGCTCCAATCATACTAGGGTCATTATACATAAGACCTACGCCATCTCTGATATACATATATCCTTTAATATGAGACGGTATTCCTAGCGAATGAAGAAGCGTTGTAATTGCTTGCTTTAAATCTTTATTACTTATTATTAAATCATCATTATTCTTGCTCATGGCATTAGTAATATGATTTTCCAAAGCTTCATGCTTAAAAGGCTTTAGCATATAATAACTTACTCCTATTTCGACTGATTTTCTAATTATATCTAGGCTATTCATTCCTGTTATAATTATACTTTTTTTATCAATCCTTCTTTTTTTAAGTTCTTCTAAAACACTTAAACCATCCATTTTAGGGATAATAAGATCCATAACTATAATATCATAATTATCTCTCTCAGAAATAAGTCTTTCTAAAGCTTCCTCTCCATCATTTGCTTTTCCTACTACTTTGATACTAACGTGACTACTAAAATACTCTTCTACTGCTTTAACAACTGTTTGGTTGTCATCAACCATAAAAACGCGTATTTGTTTTTCCATTTTATTCCTCTCTATACCGCACGTCAAAATCATTATATTATAAAAAGTGTCAATATACCAGAAATTTAATTGTCAATTTACACCACATACTGTCTACAGTTGTCGAAGATAGTCGTTTTTATATTAATTTCATGAAAAAAGATGACAAAAGTCATCTTAAAACTTAGAATGATTATGAATAGTTTTTTCTAAAATATGTTTAATTGTTTCTTCACTAAATGGTTTTTTCAAAATATCAACAATTGGATATTGAAAGGCATTTAAATCAATATCACGATTGTCATTGCCAGTAATTATAGAAACAGGGATTACTTTAAATAGATCATTTTCCTTTAAAAACTCTAATACTTTAAAACCGTCAACTTCAGGCATATTTAAATCTAGAAGCATCGCCTTAATATTATAGGTGGAATTTTGGGTTAATATATTGATCGCTTCTCGACCATTACTTGCTACTAAGACATTATATTCCCCAGCAAAAATCTTTTTAACAAAATTAGTAATAATTTCTGAATCATCAACAACTAATAAAGATGTTAGACAATTTCCGGTTTGAGCAGTAGCATGTTTTGGTATTTCAACTTGAACCGTTTCACTTCCAGATAAATATTGTTTTACCAGCGCGACTATTCTATTGGCCTCTGTCATTAAAGCAGAGAAATGATTATTAACAAAAGCTATATTGTTTTCTTTACTTTCTAGCTCATGAGCATAAGAAAGTTCGGCCAGTTTAGTAAAACCAAAGTATTTAGCATCAGTTTTAAGTGAATGGGTTAAAATTGCATAATTATGCATATCTCCGACTTCTTTAAAATGACTAATTTTATATAGTTTATTGCCAATTTCTTTTAAAAAATCACCTAAAGACTCATCATACATCTCCATGTTTCCGAAAAGATCTAAGCTTTTTTCTATATCTACACCATTTTGAATTAAAATATTTTTATTTTTCATAATCTCACTCCTTATTTTTATACAAATATTTTATTATAACTCTATTTAATTCTTTTTTATCGATTGGTTTTGCTAAATAATCATCAAAGCCAAGCGATAGATATTTTTCTCTCATCCCTTCAATCGCATTTGCTGTAAGTGCGATTGTTGGTATTTTAAAATCAGGTGATGTGCGCAGTTTTTCAAGTGTTTCTGTTCCACTTAACTTTGGCATCATATCATCTAATAAAATTAAATCATAAACTTCTCCGGCCTCCATTTTTTCAATTAAGCCAAATCCGCTTTCTATAATATCTACTTGTATCCCATAAGCATTTAGTAGCCTCTGTGCTACTTTTAAATTTAAAGTGTTATCATCTACGACTAAAACTTTTTTTGAAGAAAAATCTATCGTCTCTATTATTTGGGTGTAATCATTTGTTTCTTCTTTAATTTCTTTAGGTGTCTGAATTATTCTTTGGTCTAAAGCTACAGTAAATTTTGATCCTCTGCCATAAATACTTTGAACAAATATTTTTCCACCCATCATTTCTACTAATTTCTTAGTTATTGCCAGACCCAAACCAGTTCCTTCTATCGAAGTACTTCCACCTTCATTAAGTCTTTCAAATTTTTTAAATAATTTGTTAATATCCGCTTCTTTAATTCCTACACCTGAATCTTCTACAGATATAATAAGTCTGCATATCTGATCTTTTATAACAACTGATATTCTAAAGTCAATATAACCCTCTTTTGTATATTTAACCGAGTTAGTTAGGATATTTAAAATTACTTGCTTAACCCTTGATGAATCTCCATATAAATAGTCTGGCATAGCCGGATCAAAATAAGTTCTAAAATCTAATGGTTTATCTCCCATTCTAGCTTTAGTAAGTGCGATTAATTCATCAATTATTTTTTTAGGATGATATTCATTATAAATTATTTCCAATTTATTAGCCTCAATTTTAGATATATCTAAAATCCCATTTACAATTCCAAGTAATGTATCTGATGCCATGACAATGTCTTCAATATCACTTTTAGATTCTGCCGGTAAATCTTTAGTTAATAAAACTTGAGAAAAACCTACAATCGCATTAAGGGGAGTTCTTATTTCATGACTCATACTTGATAAAAAATCAGTCTTAGAATTATTAGCTTTTTCAGCCATATCTTTAGCTATATTAAGTTCATTAATTAATTTTATATCAGGATTTTCAATTGTAAAATACATAATATAAACAACAAAACAGCACATTGAAGTAACAATTAATAATTCCGGATTTCTCCTTTGCAATAATGCAGCTGTTATTATACAAATAATTAACACAAATATTGGCAAATACTTTTTATCTTTAATATTTTTATAATTAATTAATAAACTTATTATCCAAATTAAAGTAAAGAGTCCGACTATTGCGTAAGTTAAATTAGCCCCTGGTCCAGTTGTATATATGATTCCATTCTGACTAACATTATAAAGAGGAATTAAGAATATAACCACTGATATTAATATAAACATGATACTAATTATAATAAGTATCTTTCTAACTATGCTTTTTTTTATTTCAATTTGTGCATCCTTGTCTACTAATGATACAAAAATAACATATACTGTAAAAACTAAACATTGACAAATTAAATATAGTAAATATACCTTACATAATGGATTTAAAAATTGGTTATTTATATCAACATAAGCTAAATAAGTACTAGAGACATCTAAAACCAAGCCAGTTAGATTGATAAATATCAGTGAAACAAATAAAGAATTTTCAATAGATTTTAATCTTTGTTTACTAAATACAACTATCATTAATAAAAGCATATATACTAAAGATAAAGTTTGAAAATAAATGCTACTTATCATACTAACCGCCTACTTTAAATTAATTATAGCAAAAAAAAAAGAATAATCAAAGTTATTTTACTTACTGCAATGAAATATTAAATATTTAAGTAGTCATTTTTAAAGTGGTATTCACAGATAATAAACAATATAACCCTGCTTAACTTTTTAATCAATATTTGATTATCTTTTTTTAGTTAATATTTTTGCTCCTTTGTCATGGTTTTCTTTCCATAATTCAATTACTTTTTCTCTTAGTTCAATGTTTTTTTGGACAATACTACTTTCAAGTCCGACTTCGAATTTTTCACCAACATTAATATAAGATTCCCCTTTTTTATAATTGTTGTTTATAGCTACAGGAATAATTGGGACATTAGACATTTGAGATAAGATAACTGAACCATTTTTAAATTTCTGTACTGTTCCGTCACTTCCATAACGAATTTGCCTAGACGCTTCTGGAAACATAGCAACATGTGCTCCTTGATACAAATATTGTAAAGCTTTAGGTATTGCAAGAATTCTACCTTCATGAGTTGTTCTATCTACAACAAAAGCTCCTCTGTTAACATAAAATTTTCCAACATATAAATTTTTTGCCTCCATTAAACTTTCCGCTATCATATAATGAAAAGCAGTATCGGGAAAAGCATAACTTAGTAATACTTGATCAAATGAACATAAGTGATTAGATATAAGTATAAATTGATCTGGTATTTCTGTTAACTTACTTGAAAAATTAGGTTTGTAATATTTTTCTACTTTTGGAAAAGCAAAATCAACTGTTTTAAGAAATTTTTTTTCACCAATATTTAATTTTTCTTTATCAAACGGTAAAGATAAAATATATTCTTTTAAATCTTCATAATATTCGTGTTTTTCTTTTACTGTCATTTCGTCAAGCTTATATGCTGATTTAATTTCACGATCAAAAGCTATCATTTCTTTAACTCCAATTTTAATTTATATTCTTTGTTATAATATTTTTCTTTTGTTTTGTTTTTTAATGTTTTTCCATTTAAGTTCATTGGCAACCTGTCAAAAACAATTATTTCAGACGGGATTTCATATTTTTTTAAATTTG
This sequence comes from Bacilli bacterium, assembly GCA_028709545.1. Taxonomy (GTDB): domain Bacteria; phylum Bacillota_I; class Bacilli_A; order RF39; family UBA660; genus DUUS01. Next base: position 3,175 of record JAQVWT010000027.1, on the reverse strand, counting down.
CTGCAAAGTCTTTTTCTAAAACTGATTTCAACAAACTGATATCTTTTTCTTCTCCAACATATTCAATGCATAAAACAATTCTGTCTGAACCATCTGCTTTTTCATCTCCATTAGTATTAAATATTATTGAATTATTAATATTATGTTTTTCCAAAACATCTTTTATTTCATTTGGATTAACTAAGTTAGCATTATTTAAATTTAAGACATCATCACAACGGTCTAAAAATTTATACCAACCAGTTTCATCATATATAACTAAATCATTAGTCTTATACCAAGTTACTCCTTCTTCATCAATTGATAAAGATGGGTGATTGGGTTCATTTAGAAATTCTCGCATCAACGATGGACCAGCTACATATAATTCTCCAGGTACATTGGGCTTATTTATAATTTCGCCAGTTTCAGGATCTTTTAATTTAAAATAACAATCTGAAAGAGGAATTCCTATAGTTCCTGGTCTTTGTTCTTTTTTTAAATTTATACAAATACCACCATTAGTATGAGTAGAACCATAACCTTCTCTTACCCCTCTTTCTTTAGGTAATTTTTTATTCCAATATTGAGATGTCTCTAAAGGTAGTCTGCCACCACCACAAATGAATAATTCATTATTTTCATATGATATATCATCAAATAATTTCGATTCTTGCATTTTTGTTAAAATTGCCGGTACATAAATATGTAACTCCGCTTGTTCTTTTTTTTGAGCCTCAGCCAATGCTTTTATATTTTTAGGATCAGGAATAATAATTTGAGTAACGCCTGAGTTTATTGCAGTATTTCTTCCGGTTTCAGAACCAAAACAGTGAAATGGTCCAGGAACTATAATTAGTTTTTGTCCTGGCTCTATACAATCACAAATGTATTGCCCAGATTTAAGTAAACTGTTGCAGCTGTTGTGAGTGTGAATAGATCCACTAGGTGCCTTCCCACCAGTTCCTGAAGAAAAGTATATTACATAGTCGTCTTCACCTTTTACATCAGCCATGTATGAACCTTGATAATTTTTAGCTCTATTTCGTTCTTCGGTAAATGAAGAAAACTTATTAGAGATAGTATTTAATGTTTTGGGTCCAACCCCACTTTTTTGATATTTATAATCAATAATTGGATTTATTAAACTTAAAATTCCTTTTTTCTTAAGTGAATCAACCGGTGAAAAATATAAAACTTTTTGAACTATATCATCTATTTCTGGATAATCACCTAAAATGGCATCTATATCAGGAACACAGCTATCTAAACAAATAATTATCTTTGGTTTAGATGCCTCTAAAATTTTAGCCATTTTTGCACGACTTTTTGATTCATATGGATGCAAAGGAATTAAAATATTTCCTACAGCAGCAACTGCATATTTTGTATGGTATTCTTCTGGTAAAAATGGAGATAAAACCATTATTCTATCGCCTTTTTTTACATCTAATAGTTTTAACATTTTTGCTGTTGCTTCAATATTTTCAGCGTACTGAGTATAATCTTCACTATAAGTTATTCCATTTTGTGTATATTTTATAGCTTGATAATCTTTATATTTTTCGCAATTATCAAACATAACTTCAGCAACTGATTTTGATGGGTAATCTAAATTAGCAGGAATATTACCATAATGATGCAAATGCGGTCTTTTAATATTTGGTCTTTTATAATTATACATTTTTAAACCCCCTTGGTTTGCTATCAAGCCCATCTACAGTTGATCTAATTTCTGGCCAATCTTCTTTCATATAGAAATCAAATGGTTTGTTTTCGGGCTGATAACCTAGATTATATGGTGTGGGAATCGCAATGGAGTCACAAACCTCTAAAGTACAATCTAAATTATCTGCTTTATCTTCTATCATTAGTTTACTCTTTAATTCCTTACAAGCAATTGCTTTGGCTGGTCCAGATTCTTTTTCTGGGCACCATATAACTTCATCTGGAACAAAATTATATATTTTTTGCCACTCTTGAATCCAGTTTATTACCTTTGGTCCTATAAGTGGAGTTGTTGCAAAAGCTGGTGCAGAAACAAGTCCAATTTTCTTTCCTTGTCCTTGCCAATATTTCAATGTCTCAAAAGATTCTTTTCTTGCTTCACAGTATAATCGATAATATTTATAGTTTTCTAACCATATTATATTTCTTCGATTCTTTGAAATTTCATAAATCTCTGATATATCATAAGCATTATAATTTTTTATCTTAGGAACTTCTTTTCCTCTACTCTTATAATAATGCTCTACCATCCATATTTGATGGCGATATAGATCAGTTAATATCCCATCTATATCGGTAGTTATAATATCTATCATTAATAATCCCCCTTTAAAAATATATTAAATATAAATTTAATGCCTCTATACTAGCATCTTTACCATATTTTGTCAATTTTTATCATGCAGAATCTTTTCGTTTGTCCCTTTTTTTAGCTCAAATAACTTTTTTATTAATTACTTTTTTCACTATATTTTACATTATATAAAAAAAACTATTCTGGTTGGCTAGTTTGTCTTTTTTTAACATCTTAAATAAATATTTTCACATAACAAAAACCAGCGATTTTTCAACACTGTATTTATTAATAATTAATTGTTTTTATTAATTTACTAAACTTCTTATATTTGATTTCTTATTTTTTATATGCCCTTTAGCCATAGTTAACATTATTATAAAACTTAGTGTTACCATTGAATCAACTTTCTTGCGACCTCTTAAGAAATGGTCATTTAGGTTATCATCTGACAGAAAAGTCAAGTATCATATTAAAGCTTATCGCGAAAGAACTATACTAACTATTTTTGGTGAAATAACTTACAAAAGAACTTTTTATACAGATAAATTTAATAACGGGTCGTATTGTCATTTAGATGAATATCTGGGTTTGAAAAAACATGATTACTTTGATCCTTATATCAAAGTTTTGGTTATCGAAAAGGCCGCTGATAATTCAGCTCCTAAGGTCGCAAAATTTATTAACGAATTAATTGGTTCTAGAATTAAGATAACAGATTCTTTCTGTTACTTATCTAGACAAACAATTAGAAACATAATAATTGGGGCAGGCATATCAAACGTTAAACCTGAAGAGACAACTACTCCAGAAACACTTTATATTATGGCAGATGAAAAGTTTATATCTACTCAAAATAATGATAATAAACAAGTTATGGTAAAGTCGGTTGTA
>JAQVWT010000026.1 GCA_028709545.1 Bacilli bacterium | reverse complement strand
CAATTATTATTGAAAATTCAAATATTTTATCTGATGTTTCCTTGCGTTTTTGAATTAAAGAGCTTATAATATTCATAGAATAGAATAGGTGGTACTATAATGAATAGTCCTAAAGATAATTTTAAAACTTTCGGTAAATCTTTAGTTTATGTTTTTAAATTAATTTCTGCGGCTGTACTTGTAGTACTTATTTTAGTTATGTGCTTTTTAGCTTATTATTTTGTTTCAGCAAAGATATTATCTACTCAAGCTGGTGGCGTTCCTAAAGTTGCTTTATATACAATAGTTAGCGGAAGTATGGAACCGGCTATTAAAGTAGATGATATTATTTTTAGTGTTAGAGTAGATGATTTTTCGACTTTGAAAATTGGCGATGTAATTACTTATAAATCAGATAGTACATTAATTAAAGATATGAGAATTACTCATAGAATAATAGATATTAAAGAAAAAGAAGCAGGAACTAGAGAATTTATAACAAAAGGCGATTATAATCCAAGTGCTGACCCTGCTCCTATTCAAGAAAGAGATATTTTAGGTAAAACAATTTTTAAAATCCCCTTTATTGGAAAAATCCAACTATTTTTAGCATCGAAAATAGGCTGGTTATTTGTTGTTTTAATACCAGCTTTAGGAGTTATAATATTTGATATCTTAAAACTATTTAAAATAGTCGGTGTAACTGAGAAAACTGAAAATGTAAAACATAATGACCCTAATTTTATAAGAAATGAGGAAAATAAGAAAATTAGAGAAACTCTTGAAAAAATTAAAAAAAATCCTCTTTTATATCGGAAGGATATAGTTCCAGAAGAACCTGAAAAAATTGACAATTCTCTTGAAATATAGTATTATACTAGAAATTTCTTAATTTAGAGATTTCTAGGGGGATAAATGAAAAAGGATATTTTAAAGCCTTTATTGGAAATATTTGTAATTTCTATAATATTAGCTTTTAGTTTTCCAACTTGGCAAAATATTAATGCAGAAGTAGAAAATATTGATTTGGTAATTGCGGATAGTTCAAATGATAATGGTTTGCAAGTTTATGAGCTTGAATTAACTGATGTTAAAATTTTAAACAATGAATCAGATTTTAAAGTAAATAATATTGTAATAAATAATAGTACTAGTATAAAAAGAAGTGGTACTCTTTTATTAATGTATTCAAAATTATCTACAATCGATTATCAAGATTTATTAGTAGATATAAATGGTGAAAGTTTTGATTTAAGTGACTTATTTCTAGTTGTTAATAAAGATTATTATGTGTTTAAACTTGATGAAATAAGTTTGTCAAAATTTACTAATAAAGAATACCTTGTAAGTTATAATATTAAAGAAAACACGCCAGTGGAAAATATAATTGGTAAATATTTTGATGCAAATATTAATATATCTGAAAACGTTAATGTTTAGAGAAAAGTTGATTGTAAAGCATTTGACATTTATAATAAAAAATGATAGTATAAATCTCATTAAATGAGCAGGGGTGAATTTATATGTATGAAGAAAGTAAAATAGAATTTGATTGGAAAAGTTTTCTAATTAAATTAGCATTAATAATAGTTGTAATTATTTTAATTGTAAAATTATTGCCACTTGAAAATAAAAATCTTTCTAAAAATTTCAGTACAGAGTTTAATAATAATATGACTGTTTTAAGAGAAAGTAGTAGTCAGTATTTTATTAGTGATCGCTTGCCAGTGGTTGGCGAAAGCCGTAAGGTAAATCTTGAAGATTTAATTAGCATCGGTGCGGTTCGTAGTTTAAGTGATAAAGATGGATCTTCATGTGATTCTGAAAACAGTTATGTTAAAGTTTCAAATAAAACTTCTAATCACGAGCTTGAAATTCATTTAATATGTGGAAAAGAAAAAGATACTGTTTATGTTTATTTCCCTAAGAATGAGTCTTCTCCGGAAGAGAATCCAACAATAACTACAACAACAACTAAAAAAACTGAACCTAAAAAACCAACTAATGGTGGGGCAGTGACAACTACTCAAAAAGTTGTTACTAGTAAGGTTGTTAAAACAATTAAACCGCCTACGAACGTTTCTATAATATTTAACAGTAATGGTGGGACTCTGGTTAGTACTCAAAGTATAAAAATAGGAAACAAGGTAATTAAACCATTCAATCCTGTTAAAACTGGTTATATATTTGTTGGCTGGTTTGATACAAGTAATAGGGAATATAATTTTAACTTGCCTGTCTATAGTACTACAATATTAAAAGCTAAATGGGTACTTGCGAGTAATTCTTTAAATATAGTTAAGACTACCACTACCACACAGCCAACTAAAGTAACGCCTTTAAAAATTACTAATCAGTATATTGTAACATTTAATAGTAATGGCGGAACTAGCAAGTCATCTAGAATAGTAAATTACAGAGATTATGTTTCTAGACCAAGTGATCCAACCCGTCCTAATGCGACTTTTATAGGTTGGTATTTAGGCGATAGTTTATTTAATTTTAAAACTCGGATAACTAAAAACATTACTTTAGTCGCACGTTATGTTGTAACAGTGACTAAAACAACTAGTGCTTATAGTATTGGAGTTGGAGCACCAGTTAATAAAACTGAAGTAACACACACTTTAGCAATTCCCACTGAATTAAAACATTCGTCTTATCAAAATGTAAGAATTGACTCGGTATATTTTGATAGAAGCTTATCAACACAAGAAGATTTAGATAATTATTATCGATATTGGGATCAAACATATGAAGGAGTGTCTAGTGCTAATGCTTTTACATCAGGAAAACCAAAAAACTTTGTTTATTTTGATAGATATACTTTTTCAATAAAAGCAAATAAAACCAGTAGTAATATATATAATCGTAGTGTAACTTGGAGTGGAAACGTAATAAGAACATGTGAGCCGTTTACATACCGAGAAGTCAGTGGTTGTTTATATGGTATTAAATATAATATAATTTGGAAGTACGACATGTTTATATAATAGTCTTAATGAAACAAACATCTTTTATTGTTTGTTTTTTTAATGAAAAAGTCTTTTTCGCTAAAACATGCCTAAAAACTATTGATTTTCATATACTATGTTGATATAATTACAATTAGTTTGACAGGTGATTATGTGCGAGGTTGCCGATACTCTAGGCTAGGTTGTTAACAACTTTATAGGGTTTTGGGATATTTGTTACGGAGCCATGTTTATACTAGATATAGACGAAAGGAGATATATAATGTCAAAAGTTAGAATCAAACTAAAAGCTTATGATCATAAGGTCTTAGATGTCGCAGCAGTGAAGATTGTTGATACGGTAAAAAGAACGGGCGGAGAAATCTCTGGACCAGTTCCACTACCAACAGAAATTCAAAAATATACTGTGTTAAGAGCGGTTCACAAATACAAAGATGCACGTGAACAATTTGAAATGCGTACTCATAAAAGACTTATTGATATCAAGAATCCTAGTAAGGAAACAATGGATGCTTTAACTCATTTGGATATTCCAAGTGGTGTAGACATCGAAATTCAAACAAAATAGAAAATCTAAAGGAGGAAAAGTAAGATGAAAGGAATCTTAGGTCGTAAAATCGGCATGACCGAGAAATTTACGAAAGATGGAAAAATTATTCCTGTAACAGTTGTTGCTGTTAAGCCTAATGTAATTATGCAAGTTAAAACCGTTAATACTGATGGATATAACGCGATTCAATTAGGATTTACTGATAAAAAAGAAAACAGAGCAACTAAAGCAGAAAAAGGGCATGCATCGCGTGCAAACACACAACCTAAGCGCTTCTTAAAAGAAATTAAAGTATCTAATCCAGAGAATTATGAACTAGGAAGCACTATAAAAGCAGACATATTTGAAGTTGGAGAAAAAGTAGATGTTCAAGGAACTTCAAAAGGAAAGGGATTTGCTGGGGTTATTAAACGCCACAATTTCTCAAGAGGACCAGAAACACATGGTTCTAGATATCATAGAAGACCAGGGTCAATGGGACCAATGAGACCAATGAGAGTTTTAAAAGGAAAGAAGCTTGCTGGTCATATGGGTTCTGTTACTAAAACAGTTCAGAACCTAACAATAGTAGAAATCGATACAGAACTGAACTATATATTAGTAAGTGGGAATGTACCTGGTGCTAAAAATTCTTTAGTATTAATTAAAGAAGCTATTAAAGGTGGAAAAAAAGAAACGTTTGAACTTGTTTCTTATGAAAATGAAATAGATCCCGAAGTAGTAGAAACTGAAGAAGTTATTACAGATACTGAAGTAGCTGAAGAAGTTAAAGAAACAGAAGTAACTACAGAAGCTGATACTGAAGAAAAAGTAGAAGCAACTGAAGTAATTGCAGAAACTCAAGCTGAAGAAGTTAAAGAAGAAACTAAAAAAACTTCAGAAGAGGAAAGTAAGTAGGTGGAAAAATGACAAAAATAGATATTGTTAACCTTAAGGGTGAGAAAATCAAAGATATAAAATTAGCTGAAAATGTTTTTGGCATTGAGCCTAATGATATAGCTTTAAAGAAAGCTGTTAAATTACAACTTGATTCTTCAAGACAAGGATCTCAGAAAGCAAAAACTCGTTCTGAAGTAGCTGGCGGTGGTAGAAAACCATTTCGTCAAAAAGGAACTGGTAATGCTCGTCAAGGATCAATTAGAGCGCCTCATTATGTAGGCGGCGGTGTGGTATTTGCACCAACACCAAGAAGTTATGCATTTAAAATGAATAAGAAAGAAAAAGTTTTAGCGTTAAAAAGTGCTTTGTCACATCTTGCTAAAAACAAGTCACTAATAGTTGTTGATAGTTTAGAAGTTGCAACACTTAAAACTAAAGATACGCTTAATTTAATGAAAAATCTTAAAGTTGAGGGTAAAATTTTGTTTGTAAGTAGCAGTGATGCTGAAAACTTATATATGGCAACTCGTAACTTAAGTAATGCTGCAGTAATTATGGCAAGTCAGCTTAATGTGCTTGATTTAACTCATGCTGATTATGTAGTAGTTGATGAGAAAGCATTAAAACAAATTGAGGAGGCTTATAATTAATGAAATTAGATATTATATATGCACCAGTAATAACTGAGAAATCATCTGAGCATGCTGGCCGCGATGTCTATGTATTTAAAGTAGATAAGAAAGCTAATAAAACTCAAATTAAAATTGCAATTGAAGAAGCTTTTGGAGTGAAAGTTAAAAGTATCAATACTCTTATTACTAAACCAAAGGATAAGAGAGTTGGTAAACATACAGGACAAACCAAAACTTATAAAAAGGCTTTCGTCACTTTAGTTGACGGACAGTCAATAGAAATGTAGGTGATTACTAATGAGTATTAGAAAATATAAACCAACCACACCCGGTCGCAGAAATATGAGTACTTTAACTAATGAAGAACTAACAACAAGTAAACCAGAAAAAACCTTGCTTACTAAACAAAGCAAAAGTGGTGGGCGAAATAATCAAGGCAAGACCACTGTATGGCATATAGGTGGTGGCGCTAAAAGACAATATCGAGTAATCGATTTCAAAAGAAATAAACCGGGAATAACCGCAAAGGTTGCATCAATCGAGTACGATCCTAATCGAAGCGCTAATATTGCTTTACTTCACTATTTAGATGGTGAAAAAAGATATATTCTAGCGCCTAAAGGACTTAAAGTTGGAGCAATCATTGAATCTGGAGAAACAGCCGATATTAAAACAGGTAATGCTCTTCCACTTCAAAATATTCCCGTTGGTACAGTAGTTCATAATGTTGAACTTAAACCAGGAAAAGGCGGAGAGATAGCAAGAAGTGCAGGGACGAGCGTGCAAATTCTAGGTCGTGAAGAAAAATATGTTGTATTAAGACTACAATCAGGAGAAACTAGAAAAGTTCTCGGAACGTGTTTGGCAACCATTGGTGTTGTTGGCAATGAAGAACATGAACTAGTAAGAGTTGGAAAAGCCGGACGTACTCGTCATAAAGGTATTAGACCAACGGTTAGAGGTTCGGCAATGAATCCTAATGATCACCCACATGGTGGTGGTGAGGGTAAAACCGGAATTGGTAAAAAAGCTCCAGTTACACCTTGGGGAAAACCTGCTCTTGGACTTAAAACAAGAAATAAAAAGAAAGCGTCTAACAAATATATTGTTAGTCGTAAAAAGAAATAGGAGGATTAGAAAATGGCAAGAAGTTTAAAAAAAGGCCCTTATGTACAAGAAGCCTTATTAAAAAGAATTAAAACCTTAAATGAAAATGGTGAAAAAGAAGTTGTTAAAACTTGGTCTCGTCGTTCAACAATCTTCCCAGATTTTATTGGACATACAATAGCAGTGCATAATGGTCGTGAATTTATTCCGGTTTATGTTACTGAAGATATGGTTGGGCATAAGCTGGGAGAGTTTTCATTAACTCGTAAAGCTACTAACCATTCAGGGAAAAAGTAGGAGGGACTTATGGAAGCAATTGCAACACATAAAATGGCAATGGTCGCACCTCGTAAAGCAAGAATGACTCTTGATCTTATTAGAGGAAAAGATATTACGGCGGCAGAAAACATTTTAAAAAATACAAATACAAAAACAAGTAGACTTCTTATTAAAGTTCTAAATTCAGCAGTCGCAAATGCAACTAATAATTTAGAAATGAAAAAAGAAGACTTAGTAATCTCAGAGTGCTTTATTAATCCCGGACCAGTACTTAAGAGAATTAAATTTGGTTCAAGAACCAAAGTTGACAGAAGAGATAAAAGAACCAGTCACATAACTATTAAAGTTAGTGACGGTAAAAATGAGGAGGCTTAAACTATATGGGACAAAAAGTAAATCCTACTGGATTAAGACTTGGAATTAATAAAGATTGGCAAAGTAAATGGTATTCTAAAAATGAATATGCTAAATTTCTTAGTAATGATATTAAAATTAGAGAATTTATAGCAAGTAGTTTAAAGGATGCTGCTGTTAGTGAAGTATTAATCGAAAGAAAAAAAGGTCGTTGTAATATAAGTATTTATAGTGCTAAACCAGGAGTAATTATTGGTCAAGGTGGCAAAGATATTGAAAAACTTAGAAATAAAATCAAGAAATTAATTGGTGAGGATGTTTATATTACAATTATTGAAGTAAAAAATCCTAATTTAAACGCTCAGCTAGTTGCTGATACAATCGCTAAACAAATTGAAAATAGAGGAAATTTCCGTAACGTTCAAAAGAAAGCTATTAAAGAAACTTTAAAAGCAGGAGCAAAAGGAATTAAAACTTTAGTTTCTGGTCGTTTAGGTGGTGTTGAAATGGCACGTTCAGAAGGTTATACCGAAGGAACAGTACCACTTCATACTATAAGAGCAGATATTGATTATGCAACAAGTGAGGCAAATACTACTTACGGAATTATCGGAGTAAAGGTTTGGATTTATAAAGGAGAAATACTTCCTGAAAAAAAAGATATAAAGGGAGGTGCTTCTAATGTTGATGCCGAAAAGAACTAAGTATCGTAAACCACATCTAGTTAGTTATGAGGGTAAAGCTAAAGGAAACTTAAAGTTAGAATTTGGTGATTATGGACTTCAAGCAAAAAGTAGTGGTTATGTTACTGCTAGACAAATAGAGGCAGCTCGTATCGCAATGACTCGTTATATGAAAAGAGGGGGAAAAGTATGGATAAATATTTTCCCGCATCTTGCAAGAACTAAGAAACCTTTAGAAACTCGTATGGGTAAAGGAAAAGGTGGAGTAGAAGATTGGGTAGCAGTTGTTAAAACTGGGAAGATCATGTTCGAAATAAATGGTGTAAGTGAAGAAATTGCACGTGAAGCACTAAGACTTGCTGCTCATAAACTAAGTGTTAAAACTAAGTTTATAAAAAAAGAAGAAAGTGGTGTTAATAGTGAAAACTAGTGAAATAAGAAAAATGACCACAGAAGAAATAAATACTAAAATTAATGATTTAAAAAGAGAATTGTTTGATATGCGTATGAAACAAGCAACTGGAGGTTTAGAAAAAACTCATCAAATTGATGTTTTAAGAAAAACAGTTGCTAGATTAAAAACGGTATTAAATGAAAAAGATGGGAGTGATAAGTAATGGAGAAAACAAAAAAAACCTATATATTAGGTAAAGTAATAAGTGCAACTAATGATAAAACTATTACTGTTTTAGTTGAAACATACCGCATCCATCCGTTATACAAAAAGAGAGTAAAATACTCAAAAAAATATACTGCTCATGATGAGGAAAATATTGCTAAAGTTGGGGACACAGTTAAATTAGTTCAAACTAGACCATTATCTAAAACAAAAAGATTAATGTTAGTTGAAGTTACTAAAAAAGCTGTAGTCTTATAGGAGGAGAAATCTATGGTATTAGAGCAATCAAGATTAAAAGTTGCTGACAACTCTGGAGCTCGCGAACTTATGGTAATAAGAGTACTAGGTGGCAGCAAAGTTAGATTTGGAAATATAGGAGACGTTGTTGTTGGAACTGTTAAAAAAGCAATTCCAAACTCAAACGTTCCAAAAGGAAAAGTAGTAAGAGCGGTTATTGTTAGAACTAAACATGGGGCAAGACGTGAAGACGGAAGTCACATTAAATTTAATGACAATGCCTGCGTACTAATAAAAGAAGATAAGAGTCCGGTTGGAACTCGAATCTTAGGGCCAGTTGCTCGTGAACTTCGTGATCATGGTTATAACAAGATCATTTCACTAGCACCTGAGGTTTTATAGGAGGATATATGAAAGTAAAAGTTGGCGATAAAGTAAAAGTTCTTGCTGGTAAAGATAAAGGCAAAGAAGGAACAGTTACTATAACTTTAAAAAAGCAGGATCGTGTAGTAGTTCAAGGTATTAATATTGTAAAAAAACATATGAAACCAGGACGTACTAATGAAACTGGTGGAATCCTTGAAACTGAAAATCCAATCCATGTATCTAACGTAAAAGTAATCAAAGCTGAAAAAAAAGAAGTTAAAAAGGTAGCAAAAAAATCTACTAAAAAAGAAAAAGTAGGTGAAAAAGATGAATAGTTTAAAAGAGTTTTATCAAAAAACAATTGTTCCCGAACTTATGAAAGAATTTAAATATTCTTCAGTTATGGAAGTACCTAAGCTCGATAAAATTGTCATCAATATGGGAGTTGGAGAAGGTTCTCAAGATTCTAAATATATTGAAGCAGCAGTTAAAGATTTAGAAACAGTAACAGGGCAAAAGCCAGTAGTTACTAAAGCTCGCAAATCAATTGCTGGATTTAAACTAAGAGAAGGTCATCCAATTGGAGTTAAAGTTACTTTAAGAGGAGAAAACATGTATGTTTTCTTAGAAAAACTTGTTAAAGTATCACTTCCAAGAGTTCGTGACTTTAGAGGAATTAGCTCTAGAGCATTTGATGGGTTTGGAAATTATACCCTAGGAATTAAAGAACAATTAATATTTCCAGAAATAGAATATGATAATGTATTAAAAATAAGAGGTATGGATATAGTTTTTGTTACAACTGCAAAAACTGATAAAGAAGCATTTAAATTATTAAGTGGCTTCGGACTTCCATTTAGAAAGTAGGCGAGGAAATGGCAAAGAAAAGTTTAGTTGTAAAACAACAAAAAACACCTAAATATAAAGTAAGAGCTTACTCTCGTTGTAGTCGTTGTGGAAGACCTCATGGAGTAATACGTAAATTTGGATTATGCCGTATTTGTTTTAGGGAACTTGCAAATAAAGGACAAATACCAGGCGTTAAGAAATCAAGTTGGTAGAAAGGAAGCGAATGATATGACTGATACAATAGCTGATATGCTTACAAGAATTCGTAATGCAAATCAAATGAAATATGAAACAGTTACTGTAGTAGGGACAAATATGAATAATGAAATAGCTAAAATCCTTAAAGAAGAAGGATTTATAAGTGAATATTCTGAAGAAAAAAGTCCTCAAGGTAACAAATTGTCTCTAACTCTTAAATATGGAGATAATAAAAAAGAAAGAGTAATCGTAGGATTAAAAAGAATTAGTAAACCTGGATTGCGTGTCTATGTTAAACATGATAAGCTTCCAACTGTCTTAAATGGTTTAGGAATTGCAATTATCTCTACTTCTAAAGGAATCATGACTGACAAAACAGCTAGAGAAAATAAACTGGGAGGAGAAGTACTTGCCTATATTTGGTAAGGAAAAAAGGTTATGAGTCGAATTGGAAATAGAAAATTAATTATTCCGGCAGGAGTAACAGTTACTCAAGAAGGAAATACGTTAACGGTTAAAGGACCAAAGGGTCAGTTAAAAGAAACGTTTGATAAGTTAATTAAAATTACAGTAAGTGGAAACGAAATCACATGTGAAAAACTCTCTGATACTAAATATGGTAGAAGTATTCATGGAACAACAAATGCTCTTATTAATAATATGATAATTGGAGTAAGTGAAGGTTTTCAAAAAGAACTTGAAACTGTCGGTGTTGGATATCGTTTTGCAACATCTGGAAATAAAGTAACAGTTAATGCTGGTTATTCAAATCCAGTAATAGTTGACATTCCAGAGGGAATAAATGTAACAAGTCCATCAAATACTGAATTAGTAATTGAGGGAATTGATAAACAAAAAATAACTGAATTTGCAGCTAATATTCGCAAAATAAGAAAACCAGAACCTTATAAGGGTAAAGGAATTCGTTATAAAGGCGAGTTTGTAAGACGCAAAGAAGGAAAGAAAGCGGCTAAATAGGAGGAATAATATGATAAAAAAAGAAGCAAGTAATGTTGCTCGTCAAAGAAGACATGCTAGAGTTCGTAAAAATATTTCGGGAACAAATGAGATTCCAAGATTAAATGTTTTTCGCTCTAACAAAGAAATCTTTGCTCAAATTATAAACGATGAAACTGGAACCACCTTAGTTAGCTCTTCAAGCGTTGAATTAAAAATCAAAAATGGTGGAAATATCGAAGGTGCTAAATTAGTAGGTGCAGATATTGCTAAAAAAGCAAATAAAGTAAAAATTAAAAAAGTAATCTTTGATCGTGGTGGCTATTTATATCACGGGCGAGTTGCAGCTCTTGCAGAGGCAGCACGCACAGCGGGATTAGAATTTTAGTAGGAGGAATTATGGATAATCAAGGAAAAGAAAATAGAAAACCAATGCGTAAGCCAGGTAGAAAAGAATTTAATAAAAAAAGTGAATCTAAAAAGAAACTTTTAGAAGAAAAAGTAATTTCCATTTCTCGTGTTACTAAAGTTACTAAAGGAGGACGAAGCTTTAGATTCTCAGCAACAATGGTTGTTGGTGACGGTAAAGGATTAGTTGGTATTGGAACCGGTAAAGCTGGTGAAGTACCAGAAGCAATTAAAAAAGGAATTCAAGCTGCTAATAAAAATTTAGTTAAAATTCCTTTAGTAGAAGGCCGTACTATTCCTCATGAGGCAATTGGTACAGTTGGAAGAGCTAAGGTTATGATTAAACCTGCTAAAGAAGGTACTGGAGTAATTGCAGGTGGAGCAGTAAGAGCTGTTGTTGAACTTGCTGGTATTAAAGATATTGTTTCAAAATCTTTAGGATCAAATACGCAAGTTAATGTTGCTAAAGCTACACTTGAAGCTCTTTTATCACAAAGAACTGCAGAACATATCGCAAATCTTCGTGGAAAAACTAAGGAGGAGTTATAATGAAATTACATAATCTGGATGCTATGCCTGAGGCGAAATCTCGTAAAAGAGTAGGCCGTGGACCAGGTTCTGGAACTGGAAAAACTTCAGGACGTGGTGAAAAAGGGCAAAAAGCAAGAAGTGGTGCAAGTATTCCAGCTTGGTTCCAAGGTGGACAAAGTGCATTATTTCGTCGCCTTCCTAAAAGAGGATTTAACAACAAACGTTTTAGAACAGAATATGCAACAATTAATCTGGATGATTTAAACCGTTTTAACGATGGTGATGTAATTACTCCCGAAGTTTTAAAAGAAGCAGGAATTATTAAAAAAGAACTTGCAGGTATTAAGGTTTTAGGTGATGGTGAGCTTACAAAAAAAATAACGATTAAAGCTCATAGATTTTCATCTAGAGCTGTAACCAAAATTGAAAGTGCTGGCGCAATTGCTGAGGTGATTTAGATGTTTTCTAATCTAAAGGGCATATTTAGCCCTACAAATAAAGATTTACGTAAAAGATTATTATTTACTCTTGGATGCCTAGCTTTATTTGCATTAGGAACAAACATTATTGTTCCAGGAGCTAAAAGTATTACTGATAACTTAGGTTTTCTTGAACTTTTAAATTTAATGAGTGGTGGAAGTTTAAAAACATTTTCAATCTTTGCTTTAGGAGTTATGCCATATATTTCGGCATCGATTATTACGCAATTATTTCAAATGGATATCATCCCTTACTTTAAAGAATTAAAAGAACAAGGTGCAACTGGTCAGCAAAAACTAAATAGAATTAATCGATATTTAGGTATATTTTTTGCAATAGTTCAAGGATATGTTTTCTCTTATGCTTTTTTGGCAGATGCTGGAAGTTTAGAAATTGTAAAAACAACTTTGATCTTAACAGCTGGTACTGCATTTCTATTATGGCTTGGTGATGAAATTACTAAAAAAGGTATTGGCAATGGTATGTCTCTGATAATTATGGCTGGTATTGTTAATACACTACCTCATACATTTATTACGGCTTACCAAGAACTAGTTATAAGAACTGCATTTAGTACTTGGACAGGTATTATTCTATTTGTACTATTTGTCTTAATATATGTCCTGATTATTGTTGGAGTTATATATATGCAAAATGCTGAAAGAAGAGTCGCGATTCAATATTCAAACCGAACTACTGGTGCTTATGGAGGAGAAAAATCATTTATTCCAATTAAGCTTAATTCAGCAGGTGTTGTTCCAGTAATATTTGCATCGGCCGTAATCGGAGTACCCTCATTAGTTGGTCAAGTAATTCAAAATGATGCTTTTAATAAATTTATTGATAAATATATAGTATATACTAGTTATACTGGTTTCTTACTATATATGCTACTAATCTTTGTATTTGGATATTTTTATACATTACTTCAATTAAATCCAGATGATATGGCTGAAAATTTAGATAAAAATAGAAGCTATATTCCGGGAATTACACCAGGAGCAAAGACTAGTAAATATTTAAAGTATGTTATTACTAGATTAACAATTATTGGCACACTATTTTTAATGGTTTTAGCTGCTATACCAATTATATTTTCTGGCTTAACGAATCTATCTAGTGTTGCTTCTCTTGGTGGTACCGGATTATTAATTGTAGTTGGTGTTGCTCTTGAAACATATAAACAACTAGAAAGTAGCCTAGTTTCAAGAAGTTATACTGGAAGAAGAAGAAGGGTCAGAAAATAAATGAAAAATATAATTTTTATCGCACCTCCTGCTGCTGGGAAAGGAACTCAGAGTGACTTACTAGTTAAAAAATATGGTTATAATCATATTTCAATGGGAGATTTATTAAGAAAAGAAGCTTCTGAAAAAAGTGAAATTGGTAAAGAAGTTGATGAGGTTATCAAATCAGGAAACTTAGTTACTGACGAGATGATTCTAAAATTAACCGATAAAGCTTTAGAAACAATCGAGGAACCTTATATATTTGATGGTTTTCCTCGTAATATGTCTCAAGCTAAAATATTAGAAGAAGCTTTAATAAGATTTAATAAAGCAAAACCAATTACTATCTATTTAGATGTTAGTAAGGAAGAAGCCTTTAAAAGAGGAACAGGAAGACTTAACTGTCCAACTTGCGGGAAAATATATCATAAACACTTAGATGAAGTTAAACCTAAGACAGAGTGGATATGTGATGATTGTAAAGTAGATTTAGTTAGCAGAAATGATGACTCGGAAAAAGCTTTTACAGTAAGATATGAAAATTATATTGAAAAAACCCTACCACTTTTAGATTATTTTAAAAATAAAGGTGAGTTATATGTTATTGAGAATCCAATGTTTCCAATGGAAACTTTTGCGAAAATTGAGGCAATAATAAAATGATAACAATTAAAAATGATGAAGAAATTCAAAAAATGAAAGTATCGGGACATATTAACTATTTAACTCATGAATATTTAAAGACATTAATTGTCCCTGGTATTACAACAGACTACTTAAATGAAGAGGCAGATAGATTTATTAGAAGTCATGGTGGCGTTCCATCGTTTCTAAACTATAATGGTTATCCAAAAAGTATCTGCACTAGTATTAATGATGAAATAGTTCATGGAATACCTAGTAAAAGACTTCTAGAAGAAGGTGATATCATTTCAATTGATATTGGCGTCTTAAAGGATGGTTATCATTCTGATGCAGCGAGGACTTACCCAGTAGGGAAAATATCTAAGCAAGACGAAGAACTTATCTTTCATACAAAAAAGATGCTAATGATCGGTTTAGAAGAAGTGAAAAATGGGGCATATATTGGTAGTATTGGGGCAGCGATTAGTACCTATGCTAAAAAACATGAATTATCGGTAGTAAGAGAATTAGTTGGACATGGAGTAGGTAAAAATTTACATGAAGATCCGGATGTGCCTAACTATGGAAAATATAATACCGGAATAATTTTAAAAACTGGAATGGTTATCGCGGTAGAACCGATGATCAATTCTGGTACAAGAAATATCATTCAATATGAAGATGATGACTGGACAATTCTAACTCGTGATCACAAAAATAGTGCTCACTTTGAACACACAGTCGTTGTTACAGATGATGGATATAAAATATTAACAGGAGAGTGAAAAAATGGCTAAAGAAACACCAATAGTTGTCGATGGCAAAGTCTTAGATGTTGTCAAAGATATATATAAAGTGGAATTAGAAAATGGCTTTATAGTAACAGCTCACGTTTCTGGTAAAATACGAATTCATAATATTCGTATTCTTCCAGGCGATAAAGTTACTGTAGAATTTTCACCACAAGATTTAACACGTGGGCGAATAATATACAGAAAGTAATTTAGGAGGAAATTATGAAAGTTAGACCATCAGTCAAAAAAATTTGTGCTAAATGTCGCATAATCAGAAGAAAAGGTAAAGTTATGGTTATCTGTGATAACCCTAAACATAAGCAAAGACAAGGTTAAGGAGGAATATAAATGGCTCGTATTAAAAATATTGAATTACCAAAAGAAAAAAGAGTAGTAATTGGTCTTACTTATATTTATGGGATAGGACGCAGTCTAGCAGAAACTATTTGTGCTAGTGCTAAGGTTGATCCTAATAAAAAAGTAAAAGACTTAAGTACTGAGGATGAGGCAGCGCTTCGTAAGGAAGTTGAAACTCATTTAACTGAAGGTGATTTAAGACGTGAAGTTCAAATGAACATTAAAACA
Source organism: Bacilli bacterium (assembly GCA_028709545.1). Lineage (GTDB taxonomy): Bacteria > Bacillota_I > Bacilli_A > RF39 > UBA660 > DUUS01. Next base: position 116 of record JAQVWT010000026.1, on the reverse strand, counting down.
AAAATGGAAATTAATTCATATGAAGGGACAAGACATAAAAAAGGTCTTCCCGTTCATGGTCAAAGAACAAGTCGCAATGCTCGCACTCGTAAAGGTCGCGGTAAAGTTGTGGCAAA